>JAJZFR010000352.1 GCA_021805265.1 Acidobacteriota bacterium
GATATCGAATGGAGTTTTTTCGCTGATGGAGAGAAGTTTTGCGCCGCAGGATGTTCGACTGCGGTCGGTGATTGCACGCGAGAAACAGATGCCCGCGCTGCTTGCCGAGGCGCGTGTGAATCTGCGCAATCCGCCGAAGGTTTATACCGAGATTGCGATCGAGCAACTGCCGGGGATTGTGAGCTTCTTCGAACATGATGTTCCGATGGCTTTTTCCGAAGTCAAAGAACCACAACTTCTCTCGCAGTTTCAAGCCAGCAATGGCGCGGTGATTGAAGGATTGAAGAGCTATCAACACTGGCTGGAGACGGACCTCCTGCCGCAATCGAACGGAGACTTTCGCTGGGGCGCGGACACTTTCCGCAAGAAGCTGGCCTACGACGAGATGGTGGACATTCCACTGGATCGACTGCTCGGGATTGGCAAGGCGGATCTGGCGAAAAATCAGGCGTCATTCAACCGCTTGGCAAAGGAACTGGAGCCGACGAAGGATCCTCGCGTGGTGCTGGAGGAGCTAGGCGCCGACCATCCGGCACCAGATAGGCTGCTGCAAAGTTTTCACGACACGTTTGATGGGCTGATTTCGTTCATTCAGCAGCACAATATCGTGACCATTCCGTCGCAGGTGAGGCCGATTCTGGAAGAGACGCCGCCCTTTATGCAGGCGACTACATTTGCCTCGATGGATACTCCCGGACCTTTCGAGCAACATGCGACCGAGGCGTATTTCAATGTGACGCTGCCAGATAAAAGCATGACTCCGGCGCAGGTGGAAAGCTACATGCATTCTTTCAACGTGGGGACGATTGTGAGCACGGCGGTACATGAGGCGTATCCGGGGCACTATGTGCAGTTTCTGTGGGTTCCGCAGGCTCCCAGCCGTGTACGGAAGCTGTTGGGCGCGTCGTCGAATGCCGAAGGATGGGCGCACTACTGCGAGCAGATGATGCTGGATGAAGGCTATGGGCAGCCTGGTGTTGGGGCAAAGGATGCGCGGGAGTCGAAGCTGCTGCGTCTGGGGCAGTTGCAGGATGCACTGCTGCGCGACGCGCGCTTTGTGGTGGGCATCGAGATGCATACCGGAACAATGACCATGGATCAGGCGATTCAGTTTTTCGAGCATCAGGGGTATCAGTCGCATGAGACGGCGATGGTCGAGACCAGGCGCGGCACTTCCGACGGCACTTATCTTTACTACACGCTCGGCAAGCTCGAGATTCTGAAGCTGCGCAGCGACGTGCAGAAAAAAGAAGGCGCGGCGTTTTCGCTGGAGAAATTTCACGATGCATTCCTCTCGCTGGGATTTCCACCGATCAAAATTGTGAGACAGGCGATGCTCGGCGATGATTCTCCAATGCTTTAGTTGAGCGCAGTTTCAGCGCACGACATGTTCTGAACAGATGTCTGGTAAACCACGTAAAGGAGAATGTTGCGTATGAGCAAGCGGGTACGGACAGCGGTATTTCCAGCAGGCGGCCTGGGGACGCGTTTTCTTCCGGCCACGAAAGTGATTCCGAAAGAGATGCTCGCTCTGGTGGATAAGCCGATCATCCAGTATGGAGTGGAAGAAGCAATTGCCGCAGGGATCGAACACATCATCTTCATCACGGGTCGCGGCAAGGGCGCGATGGAGGACCACTTCGACATCAGTTATGAACTGGATGCGACGCTCGAGCGGAAGGGCAAGCGCGAGCTGCTCGAAGTGTCCAGAAAAATCTCATCGATGGCGCGGATTTCCTATGTTCGGCAGAAGGAACCGATGGGCCTCGGCCATGCAGTCCTGTGCGCGAAGCAGCTCATTGGGGATGAGCCGTTCGCGGTGATTCTGCCCGATGATGTGATCGATGCACCGACCCCGTGCATTGGCCAGATGATGAAAGTGTATGACGAGCTGGAGGGGTCGGTGCTCGCGACGATGACCATTGAAGGGCCAGCGATCAGCGCCTATGGAGTGCTGGCCGGAGCGCAGGATGCATCGAATCCGCGGCTCTACAACTGCACCGGAATGGTGGAGAAGCCGAAGTTCGAGGAGGCTCCGTCGAAGCAGGCGATTATCGGGCGCTACATCCTTACGCCGGGTATCTTTGCCATACTGGAGAAGACGGGTTTTGGCGCGGGCGGCGAATTGCAATTGACGGATGGAATTCTGGCTCTTCTGCGCGAAGAAAAAGTTTATGGCTACACATTTGAAGGCAAGCGATTCGATGCTGGTGACAAGTTTGGCATGTTGCAGGCGACGGTCGAGTTCGCGCTGAAGCGGCCGGAGTTCGGCGAGCGTTTTCGCGCGTTTCTGCAATCGGTGATTGCTTAATTCTGCTCATACAAATACAGGAAGGATAAGCGAGAGTGAAGTGTATGTCTCATCCAGGGATTCGATTCGGCACCGACGGCTGGCGCGGAGTGATCGCAGACGATTTCACGTTTGAGAATGTCCGTATCGCAGCCGCAGCGGTTGCCTCTTACCTGCTGGAGACTAACGATGCGCGCGAGGCGGCGACGCGAGGCGTTTGCATCGGTTACGATTCTCGATTCCTGTCGGCGCAGTTTGCGTCCGCTTGCGCGGAGGTGTTATCGGGAGCGGGTATTCCGGTTGCACTCGGTCATACGGTGACGCCGACGCCAGCGCTCTCGATGGCGGTGCGGGATCGTGGCGCGGCGGGCGGAATCATGATTACTTCTTCACACAATCCATTCCAATGGAATGGTGTGAAGTACAAGGGGTGGTTTGGCGGCTCGGGCACACCGGCGATGATCGCTTCGATAGAAGCAAAGCTGGGCGCGCCGCTTCCAGTAACCAGCAAGCCTGCGAAGATTGAGACCGTGGATTTCATTGCACCCTACATGAAGTCGGTCGAGGAGTTCGTCGATCTGGATGCGATTGCGCGGTCGGGACGCAAGTTTGCCATCGACTCGATGTACGGTGCCGGGCAAACGCTGATAGCGGACGTATTGACCAGGATCGGCGTGGCTCATGAGCTGATTCGCGGTGCAATCGACCCATTGTTTCCGGGGATCAATCCCGAGCCGATCGAGCCGAATATTCGCGCGCTAGGCGAGTGTGTTGTGGCGCATGGATCCGATGCCGGATTGTGTACGGACGGCGATGCAGACCGGATTGGCGCGACCGACGAACACGGTGTTTTTGTTGACCCGCACAAGATATTCAGTGTGCTGCTGAACTGGGTGTTGAAGCGCAAGGGCTGGCCGGGCGATGTGACGAGAGCGTTCAATACGACGAAGATGCTGGACCGCATCTGCGCGAAGTACGGACGAAAGATTCACGAGCATGGCATCGGCTTCAAATATGTGGTGGACTACATGCTCAAGCAACAGATTGTGATGGGCGGCGAGGAGTCTGGCGGGATCGGATTCCAGCGTCACCTGCCGGAGCGGGACGGGATACTGAATGCGTTACTGCTGGCGAATGTGATGGCGGATGAAGGCAAGACGCTGGGCGAACTGGTGGCGGATTTGCAGGCAGAGTTTGGTGAGCACCAGTATGGACGAATTGACTTGCATATTTCCGATGAGATCAAGAGCCGAGCGATAGACCGGGCGCGTGCGTTGAAGGCGGGTGATCCAGCCTTTGCGGGGATGAAGATCGAGCGCGTGGAGACGCTGGACGGGGTGAAGTTTTACCTGAAGAATCCAGAGGCGCGGACCAGGCCAAATGCAGCAGAGACGTGGCTGCTGCTGCGAGCGAGCGGGACGGAACCGCTGATGCGGATTTACTGTGAAAGCTGCTCGAAGGAGAGTGTTGCGCGGCTGTTGGAAGCGGCGCGCGGGTTTGCGCTGGAGAGTTGACGGAAGGGTTGATTTAAGAGAAAGTGAGGCGGATTCGATGCTTGAATCCGCCTCGCATTTTTGGCTGCGCCCCATTGTTACATCAGTCGAACGAGGCGGGCTTCAAGAAGCGCTTTGACGGTTGCGAGAGCATCCAATACATTGGGGTTGACTGGCTCGTCGACCTGGACCACGGAGAGCGCTTTCATGGGGTTTTCTGCGGTGGCTGCGCGACGTCGTTCGCGGCCCAGGGCGAAGTTGGCAATGTTGACGCCCTGCTGGCCGAGGACTGTGCCGATGTTGCCGATGACGCCGGGCACGTCGAGATTTCTGCAGACGAGCAGGGTTCCTTCGAGAGGGGACTCGATGTCGATGCCGTCGAGGGCAAGCAGGCGTGGCTGTTCGCCGTGGAGAACCGTGCCTGTGGCCTGGCTGGAACCGAGGCCGTCGTGGATGGCGATGGTGAGTACGTCGGCAGCGCCACCGCGCGCGGAGGGTTCTTTTTCTTCGTGGAGGCGGATGCCGCGTTCCAGGGCAACGGCATGGGCGTTGATGCGATTGACGTTGTCAGAGCCAGCGAGCAGGCCAGCGATAGCGGCGTTGCGGAGAAGCTCGGTTTTTCCTTCGGCAAGCAATCCGGAGTAGGTGAGGTGAATGCTTTCAATGCTGCGTGGCGCGGCTTGAGAGAGAAAGCTGCCCAGCCGACTAGCGAGGTCGATGTACGGCGCAAGCTGAACGTACTCCTCGTGGGTCAGCGAGGTCACGTTGACGGCATTCTGGACGACGCCGAGCTTGAGGTAGTCGCGGACTTGGCGTGCCAACTGGATGCCGATAGCTTCTTGAGCTTCGTCGGTGGATCCTGCGATGTGTGGCGTCAGCAGAACGTTGGGAAGATTGAAGTAGGGTGAGTCGCTGAGCGGCTCTGCGGGGAAGACGTCGAGTGCCGCTCCGCCTACCTGGTCCGACTTCAGCGCGTCCACGAGCGCATCCTGCTCGATGAGTTCGCCTCGCGCGCAGTTGAGGATACGGACGCCTTTTTTCATGGTGCTGAGCGTCTGCGCGTTGACGATGCCCTGGGTCTGTGGGGTGAGGCCGACATGCAGGGTGAGGTAGTCGGCGGCGGCGAAAAGCTCCTCCGTGGAGACGAGCCGGATGCCAGCTTCGCGGGCAACAGCGGGCGAGACGAAGGGATCGTGGCCGAGCAGTTCCATGCCGAAGCCGCGGGCGCGTTTGGCGACCTCGAGGCCGATGCGCCCGAGGCCGAGGATGGCGAGAGTCTTGCCGCGCAGCTCGACGCCCTGCAAGGATTTTTTCTCCCATTTGCCCGCGTGCATCGAGGTGTTTGCGACCGCGAGTTTGCGGGCTAGAGCGATCATCAGTCCGAGCGTGAGTTCAGCGACAGCCACGGCGTTGGCTCCCGGCGTGTTCATGACGACGATGCCCCGTCGCGTGGCCGCGTCGGTGTCGATGTTGTCCACGCCCACGCCGGCTCGCCCGATCACACGCAGCCGCGGGGCATTTTCGAGCAGCGCTTCATCGACCTCGACGGCGGAGCGGACAACGAGCGCGTCAGCATCGGCGAGCGCCTCAGCCAGTCCGCCGGGAAGCGCAGCAACCTTGTCGTGGGTAAGAATCTGCCATTCAGGCTCTTCGGCCAGCACCGCGAGAGTGGCAGGGGAGACTTTTTCAGCGAGGACGAGCTTCATGGGAAGGCCTTTCGGGATTTTGTGCGTTTCGTATTCATCAAAGCGGATGTTGTTCTGCTGGCAGAAGATGTCGAAGATGCGAACGACTGAGGCCTGTGGTTTGCCCTCGCCCTGCTCATACTTCCAGATGGAGTTGGGGTGGACGCCGAGTTTCTCCGCCATCTGGTACTGATAGAGGTTGAGTTGCTTGCGGGCAAGGATGAGTTTTTCGCCAAATGTCAGTTCGGGCATGGGTAAGTCCTTTTTGCTACTGGCTTTTGCTTCGGCAGCAGGTATCGCGGCCACAGAGACAATGGCGAGTGAGACCCTCGCCGGGCACGCGCTCGGCAAAGACCTGTTGCGCTGCGGCCAAGGCTTGACCGAACTGAATGGGCAGGTTGAGTGAATCGCGAGCGATGAATTCAAGAGCGCCGAGCAGTGCGATCGTGTCCATGTAGTCGAAGAAGCCCAGATGCGCGATGCGGAAAATCCTGCCCTGCATCTCGCCCTGACCGTTTGCGATGACCGCTCCAAAGCGTGCCTTGAGCGCCTTGACGACGGCTCCGGAGTCGAGGCCCTCGGGTACTGCGACGGCGGTTGCGGCGGCAGAGGGAGCAGTGGGCGCGAAAAGCGTGAAACCCAGCTTCTGAAGTCCGGCGCGGGTCATGGCGGCGCATGTTTCAGCATTCTCGATCAGCAGTTTGCGCCCCTCGACCAGATCGCCGCCAGCCTGGCCCGCGATATAGTCCAGCGCCGCGCCAAGGCCGGCGATGAGCGCGACGGCGGGTGTGTAGGCACTTTCGCCTTTGCCGGCGACCTTGCGCTCCTTGCGCAGATCGAAGTAATAGCGTGGATTTTTGCTGGTTTCCATGGCTGCCCAGGCGCGCTCGCTCACGCTGAGGTAGGCCAGTCCGGGCGGGATCATGACTGCCTTCTGCGATCCGCCGATGAGCACATCGATGCCCCAGGCATCGACGTCGAAGTGGGTGGTGCCGAGGCCGGTGATGGCGTCCACGACGAGCAGCGGCTTGGTGTCTGTCGCACTGAGCGTCTCGGCAACGGCCTGAACGCAGTGGCGAACGGCGGTCGAGGTCTCCGTCGCCTGCATGAAAACCGCGCGGGTGTCGGGATGGATAGCGGCGCTCACCTGGGCGAGATCGAAGGTCTGGCCGTAGGGCGCGCTGACAAGATCGATCTGGCAGCCAAAGGCTTTGGCCAGGGCAACCCAGCGCTCGCCGAATTTACCGGCGGAGAGCACGAGAATGCGGTCGCCGGGCGAGGTGAGGTTGCTGACGGCGGCCTCCATGGCTCCGGTTCCGGAACTGGAAAGCAGGATGACATCGTTCTGAGTGCCGACAAAAAGCTTGAGCTGGGCCAGAACCTTGGAATAGAGCGCACGGAACTCGGCGGTGCGGTGATGCATGTCTGCGGCGGCCATGGCGAACTGCGCGGCGGGCAGCAGCGGAGTTGGACCGGGGGTATAGAGTCGTGTTTTGCGAAACATGCTGATGAATCTCCTTGTTCGAGCGACAGTGGGTTGGAGCGACAGTGGCCAGCGCCTTTGCGCGTCGGCAATAATCACATAATACACATAAATGTGATTTATGTGTATACCTCCAGCGCTTGCCAAAGCTCGAAAATGTGGCCCGCGCGGCTTGTGTGCGGAAAATGGATAGAATCGAAAAGCGAGCTACAGGAAAGGAAACACCATGGCAGACACGTTGGAAGAGCAGGTTAAAAAGGCCACGATTGACGCAATGAAGGCGCGGGATGGCGAGCGGACGACAACCCTGAGGATGATCAGCGCGGCCCTCAAGAACAAGGCGATCGAGAAGCGGGCCAAGTCCACCGAGCCAGTGACCGATGCCGAACAGCAGCAGGTGTTGGCTGGGATGATCAAGCAGAGGCGGGACTCGATCGAGCAATTTACCAAGGGAAATCGTCCGGAGTTGGCCGCGAAGGAAGCGGTTGAGATTGAGCTGATCGAAGGTTTCCTGCCAAAGGCGCTGGGCCAGGAGGAGCTGCGCGCGTTGGTGGTGGCGGCGATAGAATCCGTTGCCGCGGCGAGTGGGCAAAGGCCGACGGCGAAGGAGATGGGTACGGTGATCAAGGCTGTGCAGGGGCGATTGGTGGCGGAGGGACTCCGCGCCGAGGGTCGCGTGGTGAGCGAGATGGTGAAGGCGGAGCTGGGCTGAGTTTCACGGGTGGAATCGTTTTTCAGGTGACGGGTTGGCCAGTGCGGGAATAGTATTTCTGCGAGGTGAGCCGGAGATGCGGACAGGGATGCGGACACAAGTGCGGACGCGACGGGAGTTTCTGAAGGACGGCTGCCTGGTGGGTGTGGCGGCTGCACTGGGCGCTGGATCGGGAGCACTGGCTGAGGGTGAAGCCAAGCCGCTGGCTCAGTTTGACTACGGCGACGTGTCGTTGGCCTCGGGCCGGTGTGAGGGGCAGTTCGCTCAGACGCAATCTGTGCTGATGGGCTTGAATGAAGATGCATTGCTTCGGCCATGGCGGGTGCGAGCCGGGTTGCCGGCGCCGGGGCCGCAGTTGGGCGGCTGGTACGACGAGGGCGGCTTTGCGCCGGGGCATGCGTTTGGTCAGTGGATTTCAGCGCTGTCGCGCGGGTATGCTGCGGATCGCGATCCGGCCAAGCGGGAGCGGGTTGCGCGCCTGCTTGATCTCTATGAGCCGGTGATTTCGGCCCGTTTTTACCAGGACTTTCGCTTTCCAAGCTATGACTACGACAAGATGGTGATCGGTTTGATTGATGCGCACCGGTTTGCCGGGATCGAGAAGGCATTTTCCCTGCTGGATCGCACCACGGATGCGGCGGGACCGAATCTGCCACCGAAGGCGCTCGAGCGCGGCGCGGAGCAGCGCGAGTGGCGAGCCTCGGTGAAGGACAAGACGAGCGACGACTATACCTGGGATGAGCCGTATACTCTGCCGGAAAATCTGTATCTTGCGGCGGATCGTGGCGCGGGAGAGCGGTATCGCCGCATGGCAGGGCGTTACCTGCTCGACGCGACCTGGTTCGACCCTCTGGCGGCAGGCCAGAATGTGCTGGCAGGGCGCCATGCCTATAGCTTTTGCAACTCGCTGAGTTCGGCGATGCAGGCCTATCTTTCGGCGGGCAGCGAGAAACATCTGCTCGCGGCGAAGAATGGTTTTCAGATGATCGCGGCCCAGAGTTATGCGACCGGCGGCTGGGGGCCGAATGAAGCTTTTGTCGAACCGGGGACGGGCGCGCTGAAGGCCAGTCTGACAAAGACTCATAGCAGCTTCGAGACCCCGTGCGGGAGTTATGCGCAGTCCAAGCTGTCAAGATACCTGCTTCGAGTAACTCGGGATGGGATGTACGGCGACAGCATGGAGCGGGTGATCTATAACACGGTGCTGGGTGCGAAGCCGCTCGAACCGGACGGTCGGGCATTCTATTACTCGGACTATAGCAACCAGGGCAGCAAGTTTTATTTCAAGGATGCGTGGCCGTGCTGCGCGGGAACGCTCCCGCAGGTTGCTGCCGATTACAGGATCATGACCTACCTGCGCGGCGAGGATGGGGTGTATGTGAATTTGTATCTGCCTTCGACTCTGCGCTGGACGAATGGCGATGGTGCCGAGATCGTGCTGACGCAGACCGGAGAGTATCCGCTGGAAGGCCGTGTGCGACTGACGGTCGAGTCGGCCCGGGCCAGTGAATTCGCGCTGTGGCTGCGGATTCCGCGCTGGGCGCAGAATGGCGCGACGATCCGGGTGAATGGAAAGGCAGTAAACGCGTTGACGATGCGCGGATTCGCGCGCGTTGCCCGACGTTGGCAAAGCGGAGATAGCGTGGAGTTGGACTTACCGTTGACGATGCGGCTGGAGGTCATCGAGCCGGAGTCGCGGGGGACGCGAGCCGTGATGCGCGGGCCTCTGGTGTTGTTTGCACTGGGTGAGGATGCGTCGCCGGTGACCGGGGCGCAGTTGCTGGCTGCAACCCGAGAAGGATCGAGCGCGGTGTGGCGCGCCGAGGCGACGGCGGGATCTGTGCTGCTGACGCCGTTTACCGAGATTGGCGACGGACACTATCGGACGTATCTCGATCTGGCGAAAAAGGCCTGATTCGAGTACTTACTCGCGGACAACTTTGACGAAGATGCCCTCAGGAAGCTGACCATCGACGAGGTGGACGACCCCATTTTTGACAAAGCCGTCAAACACTTGACGCACCGGCTTTGTGGCGGATTGTCTCTCCGGTCGATCAGCGGGAGATTGCTCGAAGGGGGCGGGTCTGCGTGGGGCGGGTTCGGGAGTGGCAGTTTGCCGAACGCGCCCCATCCCCCTGTCCATGGCCTCGTTGGCGAGTTGGTCGGCGAGCTTGTTTCCGCCGCGCAGCGTGTGTTGGATTTCAAAGCGATCAAGCTGGCTGGCGCGTTGGCGGGCTTCCTCCCAGAGCGGGCGCAGGTCCGGGCTGTTGACCTTGTATTTGCCCTGCATCTGTTTGACCATGAGCTCCGAGTCAGCGACTACGCGCAGGCGTGGGAAGCCGTTTTCGATGGCCCAGGCGAGCACGGCCAGCAGGGCGGAGTATTCGGCGTAATTGTTGGTGCGCTTGCCGAGAAATTCGCTGAGCCGTGCAAGCACTTTTCCCCGCGCATCCTCGATTACGGCACCGAAGCCGGCAGGGCCGGGGTTGCCGCGCGATCCACCGTCACAGTGAGCGATCACCATCTCCGCCGACGGGACGGCGGACGCTTGAGAAAACAGGTCTGGCATAAACATCAGTGTATCGCTTCCACCCGGCGAGAAATTGTGGTCGAAACCGACTGACTGCGGGGGGAAGCGCTCACCAAATACGCGCTCCGGCGTCCATTCCGATAGCGGTGAGACGGGCGCTCAGGGAGAGCATGAATCGATGGCGAGCGATGCGATTGTTCCGTTGAATTCCTCCATGCTGGCCGCGTGGTCACAGAGGCTGGCAGTACAATCCTCAGTAGGCATGGAGATCAAGCTCACCAACGGAGCCAGCAAGGGCCAACTCGCTCGGAACCGCAGTCAGCTATCAGGTAGCGGAGTGGATGCAGAAGAGCGCCTGCGCCTGCGCGCCACGGAAATGGATCTGATTCGCGAAGCTCAGGCTGGCTCACGAAGCGCATTTGACGCCTTGGTGCGGCAATATGAGCATCAGGTTCTGCGCTTGGCCCTGCACCTGACAGGCAGCGAGCAGGACGCTGAGGATATTTATCAGGAAGCGTTCCTCAAGGCGTTTCGCTATCTGGGCAATTTTCGCTTCGAGTGTTCGTTTTACACCTGGATTTATCGAATTGTGACCAATCTGTGTCTCGATCAACTGCGGCGAAAGAAGACGCGACGCGAGGACTCATCTGTGGTCACCGATCATCAGGGCGACGAAATCGATCTGATGGTTTCGGTCTCCGATGATCGTTCCTTTTCCAACCCCGGTCGCGAACTGGATCGCAAGGTGCTCGGGGAGCGAATTCGCCAGGCGCTGGACACGTTGACGCCCCGCGAGCGCACGGTATTCGAGTTGAAGCACTATCAGGGGCTGCGGCTGAGAACAATCGGCGAGATGTTGCACACGACCGAAGAGACAGCGAAGAATACCTTGTTTCGCGCAACGAAAAAATTACGAACTCAATTATCCGGACTGCGATAAGAAGACAGTTGACAAGAGATTGCCCGGAGCATGCATGAACCGAGGCAACGAAAACACTGGAACCAAAACTCAGAGGCAGACAGGACGTAGACAATGACGTGTAACGAAACACACATGGCGATGGTGCTGGCGGTGTATGGAGAACTGCCCGATGACCGGATGCACCTTTTGCGTCAGCATCTGGAGGCGTGTACGGTGTGCGCCGAGGAACTTGAGCAACTGCTTGCGCTGAAGACGCTGGCGGATGCCCATCCGGTGGACGAACCGGAGGCGAATCTTGTGGCACGGTCGCGATTGCGACTGGAAGAAGCGCTGGATCGCCTGCCGCCCAAGCGCTGGTATGACCGAGCAGCGGAATGGCTGACCCGGACTGCGGCGGGATTGCAGGCGGCACCGGTAGCGGCCAGCCTTTTACTTTTGGCGGGTGCGGGCGCGGGTGGCTTGGTTGGGTATCAGTTTGCCGCGCGCCATCAGGCTAACCTGGTCACAGCGCGCGAGAGTGACAGTGTGCCAGCGAAGGCCGAGTCTGCATCGGCGTTCAACGGATCGGCAACGGACGAAAATATCGTAAGCGTTTCGCAGATTGTACAAATTCCCCGCTCCAGGATGATCGAAGTGAACTACAGCGCGCTCGAACCGCGCCAGGTGCGCGGATCGATCGAGAATCCGCAGATTCGCCAGTTACTCATGTTGGCAGCGCAGGATGCTCCGAACGCAGCCGTTCGGAATAACTCGGTCGCCCTGCTCGCGGCTGAATGTCGATCTGGACGCGGCTGCGCGGGTACGGATGCATTCGGGGGGAATCTGCGCGAGGCGCTGATGGTTGCGCTGCGCTATGACCGCAGCGCGGCGGTTCGCGCCAAGGCGCTCGAAGGTTTGCAGCCCTATGTGAGCGATGACGTCGAGGTACGCGACGCCCTGTTGGAAGTATTGATGAATGATGCGGATGCGCAGATTCGCTCTGCGGCAATTGCCATGCTCGCGCCAGTCGATGCGGACTCGAGTGTGCGCCAGGTGTTGTCAACCGTCGAGACCGAGGATGATAACCCGCATATTCGCGATGCGTCGCGCCTGGTCTTGCAGCGCGTCTCCGAGATTCAGTAGGCATTCGAGTCATTAGGGATGGAGTTGGGCGTTCGACAAACGGCATGAACTGAAAAGCTTTCACAAACGCATTTCAAATTGCGTGTGGAGAAAAGCAGACAGGTTGGGAGAGGTTGCGATGCAGTTCTTTATGAGGCCAGGGAAAAACGTGTTGTGGAAGATGCTTGGGATGACGCTGGGGATTGGAACCCTGATGATCGGCCCGAGAGCGCGGGGAGAAGGATTGCAGCCTGAAGATTTTGTAGCGCAGATGCGAATGCTGTTGCATACACAGTCCAGAGGCTATCTTGGAGTGGATGTTGCCGACGTAAGTCAGGAGCAGGCACAGGAGCTGCGCCTTCAGGACAGGCATGGAGCCGAGATCACGATTCTGGATCATGATGCGCCCGCAGGAAAAATGGGACTGCGTGTTCATGACGTAATTCTCTCGATGGACGGAAAAGATGTATTGAATGCGGAGCAGTTCAAGCAGAGGTTGCGCGCGGAGCCAGCCGGACGCAGGTTGAAACTCGTGGTGAACCGCGATGGCGTATTGGAAACAATCGGTGTACAGATGGCGGACCGGCGCAAGGTGGAGCAGGAAGCGAAGCAGGAAATATCGGACTCTTATCCCTCGGTCGGAGCGCAAGGATTTCTCTCCGGCGGATCGGGCGATGTGCCGTCCATGCCTGGCGGAGCTTTTCATCTGTGGGGCATTGGCGGCAGTTTTCATATCGGAGCGCTGGTCGAGCCATTGACCGCGCAGATGGAAGATTTTCTCGGTGTCAGCAACGGCATCATCGTGAAGAGTGTTGCGCGACGCAGCGCGGCGGATCGTGCCGGGTTGAAGGCGCATGATGTCATTCTGCAGGTGGGCAACGAAAATATCGCCACGACCAGCGACTGGGAGCGGCTGTTGCGTGCCAGCGGTGGCAAAGCGGTTCCTGTTTCAATTCTCCGTGACCGAAATCGCCAGACTATGTGGCTCCAGGTGAACGACAAACAGCATTGAAAGATCGCTGCGGACGAAGAGGGAATGATGCTGGCGGATACTGCTCCCGGCAAGTCAGAGTGGCTCGTCTTGGACCTCCTCTCTCGATTGTGATTGAATAAAGAGATGGAGATTGCTCGGAAACAGACTGTGCGCGGCCAGGCTCTCGCTGCCATGCGCAGGATTCGAGAGTTGGCGCTGGTAGGCAAGGCGCTGGCCTCGACCGGGCATCCGGTGATGGCGCAGATTGTTCCCATGCGTTTCTGCAATCTCTCCTGTGCGTACTGCAACGAATACGACAAGGTTTCAGAGCCTGTTCCGATCGCAGAGATGCGGCGCCGCATCGATCATCTGGGGCGACTGGGAACCAGCATCATCACCATCTCCGGCGGCGAGCCACTCACTCACCCTGACCTCGACGACGTGATCCGGCAGATGCGCAAAGTCGGCGCGATGGCTGGAATGATTACCAACGGCTATCTGCTGAATGAGGAACGCATCGAACGGTTGAATCGCGCCGGTCTCGATCACATGCAGATTTCCATCGATAATATCGAGCCTGACGAAGTATCGAAAAAAAGCCTCAAGGTGCTGGACAAAAAGCTGCAAATGCTGGCCCAGCACGCCGAGTTTCATGTCAATATTAATTCGGTCGTCGGCGGCGGGATCAAGGAGCCGAACGATGCTCTGGTCATCGGGCGTCGCGCTCTGGCGCTCGGGTTTACATCGACGATTGGCATTATCCACGACGGTAGCGGACAACTGAAGCCGTTGAAGGACAATGAGGCGCGCGTCTACTTTGAAATGCGCGGAATGAAGAAGCGAAACTATTCCCGCTTCAATCATTTTCAGGAAGCGATTGCGCAGGGAAGACCGAACGACTGGCGTTGTCGCGCCGGTTCGCGGTATTTATACATCTGCGAAAACGGGCTTGTGCACTATTGCTCGCAGCAGCGTGGGTTTCCCGGTGTACCCTTGGCCGAGTATACGCAACACGATGTACACCGTGAATACAGGACGGCGAAGACCTGCTCACCCAACTGCACCATCAGTTGTGTGCATCAAATCAGCTATATCGATCACTGGCGCAGTCCACAGAAGTACACCGTTTCGCCGGGTCAGGGTCACGCCAAGCCCTCCCAGGAACTGGTCACCATCAGCGGCGCGGAATAGCTCGCCATCGATGGATGATTCGACCACGGCCCGGTTCGACTCATCATCGTCGGACTGCAATCAATTCGAACCAGAAGCGAGTGATCCAATCGAGTGATCGATCGTACGCGGCGCTTTCGTGCGCAAGCTATCGGATCGCTTCTTTCCGGTAGACCGTCATTCAGCGCGCACTGGATGCTTCGAATTCGCGGGTGACGCGTGGATAGCCGACGCCGGAAGGAGGAAGATGAAGAGTCTTGGATTCCGGTTGATCGTTGCTTTGATCGTGGGCATCACGGTGGTGTCCACGCTGTCCTCGTGGTACGGAGTGCAGCGGGAAAAAGATGAGCTTCGCCTGGACCTCGAGCATAAGGCGGAGACTTTTTCCGAAGGATTGACGGGCAACGCGGAGCCATTGCTTCTGAACGGGGACCGCGACTCCATGACCCGCCTTGTGGAACAGTTTGGCAATCGCGGACAACTGCTAGGACTAGCGATTGTAGATCCCAATGGCGCTCCGGTTGCGGTCACGCGCAGTATCGCATCGTACCTCCGTCCTGCGGGGGCACAACTGCAAGCCGCTCTGCATGCAAACAAGACCATCAGCGCATATACCCGTATCCGATTTCGTAGGGTGTATCTGGTGGTGGCGCCGCTCCATCGCGCAGACAAAAGCGTTGCCGGCGCAATGATGCTGGTCTACGACACCGGTTTCATTCGCGCGGCGACATTGCGTGTATGGGGACTGGCGCTGATTCATTTTGGATTTCAGGTCTTGATCATTGCCGGGATTACAGTATTGATCGTTCGCTGGAGCCTGATGCGCCCCATTGCGCGCGCAGCCCGGTGGATGCATGCGCTGCGCCTGGGCGGGGACGAAACGGCACCGCCGATGCGTGATCTGGATTTTCTCGCGCCTCTCGCCAACGAGGTTGCGCCGCTCATTGCGAGCGTACATGAGGCGCGCGCGGCAGCGGCTGCGGAGGCGCGTTTACGCAATGCCAAAGAACAGATATGGACCGCCCAGCGCCTTGCGGACAATGTAAAGACCAAGCTGGCCGGCAGCCATCTCTACGTAGTCTCGAATCGAGAACCATATATTCACAGTCGCGGCCCGCAGGGGATAACCGTCTCTGTTCCCGCGAGCGGCCTGGTGACCGCCATCGAGCCGATTCTGTGCGCCTGCAATGGAACCTGGGTGGCCCATGGCAGCGGCAGCGCAGACAGGTTGACCGTGGACGCCCATGATCGCCTTCCGGTGCCCCCACAGGAGCCGCGCTACACACTGCGCCGGGTTTGGTTGACCGGCGAGGAAGAGCAGGGCTACTACTACGGTTTTGCCAACGAAGGGCTGTGGCCGCTTTGTCATATTGCCCATACACGACCCACATTTCGCGCAGCGGACTGGGAACAATATATGCGTGTGAACGAGAAGTTCGCCGACGCTCTGGTCGAGGAGATCGGCGATGACGCGCATCCCGTCGTGCTGATCCAGGACTATCACTTTGCCCTGTTGCCGCGCCTCCTCAAGGAACGCTTGCCGCATGCCAGGGTAGCGATCTTCTGGCATATTCCCTGGCCCAATCCAGAGTCTTTTGACATCTGCCCGTGGCAGCGCGAGTTGGTCGAGGGCTTGCTCGGTGCTGACCTGATCGGGTTCCATGTTCAGGCGCACTGCAACAATTTTCTGGATACGGTTGATCGAGCGCTCGAGGCGCGCGTGGACTGGGAGCGCTTTTCAGTGAAGCGCAACGATCATTGGTCTGCTGTGCGGCCAATTCCCATAAGTGTAGACATCCCTTTGGATGACCACGCGGTCGAGGACAACCGAAGTGAAGACTATCGCAGGCTGCTCAAGCAGGAGTGGAACTTCGAGGCTTCGTGGCTGGCTGTGGGGGTGGATCGCATGGACTACACAAAAGGTATCCTCGAGCGTTTTCTGGCAGTCGAATCTCTGCTCGACAATCACGCCCAGTATGTAGGCGAATTTACCCTCATCCAGATTGGCGCTCCGACGCGCAGTACGATTCCGCGCTATGCCGAACTGCAAATGGAACTGGAGAGAGAAGCTGAGAGGATTAACGTGCGCTTCCGTCGCGGAAATTGGCGACCTATTCTGCTGGTCCAGGAACAGCAGGAGCATTCTCAGCTACTGCGTTTTTATCGTGCCGCGCATGTGTGTCTGGTAACTTCGCTCCACGACGGAATGAACCTGGTGGCCAAGGAATTTGTTGCGGCGCGAAGGGATGAACGCGGAGTCCTTCTGTTGAGCCGGTTTACCGGCGCTGCGCGGGAGTTGCGCGACGCAATTCTGGTGAATCCCTACGACACGTATTCGACGGGCGAGGCCATTGCGCAGGCTCTCGGAATGGAGTCTGCCGAGATGACGGATCGCATGCGCCGAATGCGCCACTGGATCAAGGAGCACAATATCTACTGGTGGGCAAGCAGCCTGCTCAGCGCGCTCTGTGATCTGCGGATTGAACCAGGAGTGGAAGCGAAGCCGTCTCAGATCGAGAAGTTAGTTCCCTGACAAGTGGAGATGCGTATTGATCCAGGACAGATTGAGTACGCTGAACGGATTCTTTGCACGGCTTGGCAGCTCGCGAACCTCACGCTTGCTGCTGGACTATGACGGTACCCTTGCGCCGTTTGTGGTGCGGCGGATGGAGGCCTTCCCCTATCCGGGAGTCCGGGAGCGGCTGGTGGCCATTGAGCGGTCCAGTCGAAGCGGGGTGGTGCTCATCTCGGGTCGCCCGGCCAGCGAGGTTCGCGCGCTGCTCCGTCCCCTGGAAGGTTTGGAAATATGGGGGGCGCATGGCATCGAACATCTTTCCCGGACAGGAGAGATCGAGCAGGTCACCCTGCCCAGCGAGGATACGGCTGCGCTCGCTCAGGCGCGCGATCAACTGGAAGCCGTGGGCATGAGCGCGATGCTCGAAGAGAAACCGGGCGGAGTCGCGTTGCACTGGCGGGGTTGTGATCAGTCCGTTGTCGAGGGGATGCGCGAGTTGGTTGAACGTCTGTGGAAACCGCTGGTGACTGGAACTTCACTGCGATTGCTCGCCTTCGAAGGAGGACTCGAGTTGCGGGTGACCCGGCCGGACAAGGGCGACGCAGTTCGTGCGGTTCGCGCTGCGCTCGAACCAACCGCCATGGCGGCTTATCTGGGCGATGACTCAACCGATGAGGATGCCTTTCGCGCGATGGCCGGATGGGGGTTGTGCGCATTGGTTCGCGATTATCCACGGGAGACGAAAGCCGATGTCTGGATAACCCCGCCGGACCAGTTGATCGAATTTCTGGATCGCTGGGTAGAAGCGGTGGGGGGAAACTGAAGACGCTGCAAACAAAACATAAGCCCGCGAAAACAACCGCGGGCTTTTGCTTTTCTCTCGTTCTCCGTTGTGGAAGACAAAAAACGAGGAACTATGCCTTGGCTGTGCCGAGGGCGAGCGTCTTGAGGCGCGCGTTGAGGCGGCTCTTGTAGCGAGAGACAGTGTTCTTGTGCAGCACACTCTTTTGAACGCTCTTGTCGAGCGCGGATACGGTTGCGCGGAACTGAGACTGAGCTGCGCTCAGGTCACCCTTGGTGAGCGCCTCGCGCATCAGGCGGAGAGCGCCGCGAACGCGGGTACGATTGGCGCGGTTGACCTCGGTTTTGGTGACGGTCTGACGGGCGCGCTTGAGCGAAGAGACGTGATTTGCCATGTTTTACGGATGATCCTTGTGTGCCCCGATTCGGGGAGAGTCGCGTGTTTCTGCCCTTTCGGTCTTTCTGGGCGAATATGCGCTGGGTGGAAGCGCCCTCCAAGGGGCAAATCCGCGCATACCTTCACCAATTGATTGTATGCGAATCGGGTATTGGGGTCAATGAGACTTGAATGTCCCATGCCTGACCGGGTTTCGGATGGATATTGCGAGCGGATACAATCGCTGCAGCAAAAACATTGCTACAAATGCATTGCCTGCCCGTCATCCGTGAAGCTCAGGAGTGGAAAAGAGCATGACCGATAAAGCTTCCCGCTACGCCAGCTATCCCAGCCTGTCTGTGCGTCGCGTGTTGATTACCGGAGGCGCATCGGGGATTGGAGCGGCGCTGGTTCGTGGCTTTGTCGAGCAGGGCGCGCGCGTGGCCTTTCTCGATATTCAGGGTGAGGCTGCGTCGGAACTGGTTGTGCAGATGGCGGCGGCTGGCCTCGTGCAGCCGCGTTACTGGCACTGTGACCTGACGGACGCCAGCGCGTTGCACGCGGTGGTCACGGAAGCCATTGCCGCCCTTGGCGGACTCGACGTGCTGGTCAACAATGCCGGCAACGATCAGCGTCACCGCACCGACGAGGTTACCCCCGAGCAGTGGGACAGCCTGATGGCCATCAATCTTCGCCAGCAGTTTTTCGTCACCCAGGCGGCGTTGCCCGCTTTGCGGGCTTCGGGTGGCGCAGCGGGCGGCGCGTCTGTGATTCACATGAGTTCGATTGCGTGGCGCATTCCTTCGATTGGGCTCCCCGCCTACGTCGCCGCCAAGGCTGCCCTGGTCGGTCTTGCGAAAACGCTGGCCCATGAAGAGGGCATCCACGGCGTGCGCGTGAACAGCATCGAGCCGGGAGCGATTCTTACCGAAAAGCAGAAGCGTCTATGGGTCACGCCAGAGTACAGTGCCGAGATTCTCGCGCGACAGGCGATCAAGCGTCACCTGGAGCCGGAGGAGGTCGTCCGGTTGGCGCTGTTTCTGGCCGCCGAGGACAGCAGCGCCATTACCGGCCAGAGCTTCATCGTGGATGGAGGCTGGGTCTAGAGCAGTTTCACAGTTACCGTGCCCGAGCCAAAATTGCGCGGTGCAGCTTTTCTTAAGGAAAAGCTGCGCGAAGATATACTCCCGCTGGGTATACCTACTGTGGAACTGCTTTAGCGACCTCACTCGGTGCGCCTGTGGAAGCCGTTACAGCGTCAATCCCGAATACGGAATCACCAGGAAAAACGTCAACATGAGCAGGATCATCAGGTCGGTATAGACCAGCAGCAGGACGGCACCATGGTAAAAGCTCCACTGCTTCTGCAGGCATCGCACCGTCTCCCACATGGCAAAGCAGCAGAGGGCCAGCGGAATCGCAAGCAAGGGAGCAGGGCGAATTTCGGGAAAGCCGGAGACGCGAAAACCAGCCACGAAAGCCGTCAGCGCAAGCACTGTCCCGCGAACCAGGGACTTCCGACGGAGATCGAAGATGCGCTTCACCATAGGCATCCAGTGCAAGCGTAACAGTATTGCAGCAGCGGAGGCGACGCTTGATCGCAATCTATGAAGCCAGCCAGCGCAATCGATAACAGGGGTGGGTCGCAAGCGAGCGCTGGAGAGCAGCTATCGGATCGCTGGCAGCTTCTCACGATATTTCAGCAGGATTGGTGCCAGATGTCGGGCACCCCAGTAGCGCGGGCCATATCGCTTTGGATCGGAAGCTACACGCCACAGCCATCCCATGCCGATCGTGTCCACCCAGTCGGGGATAGAAACCTGATCGCCGCTGAGAAATCCGATTGCGGCACCTATGCAGTGAATCGCCGGTCTATAGCTGAGGCGCTGTTTCAGATAGAACCCCACTCGCTCCTGTGTGCCTCCGCCGATACCCATCACGATGTGACGCGGACGCCGTTCTTCGATCCGTCTGAGCAACTCAGGATCGTCAATCACGGCTCCGTACAACGGTGCCTTGTACACGTCCTCGCCAGCCACGTCGATGCCGCAGGAGCGCAACCAGCGGATGTTGCGCTCCGCACTCGATGGCGTCGGCATCACCCAGAAACTGTTTCCTGGCTGACGGAAATCGGAGTGCTCGATCAACTTTCTCATATACTTCAGGCCAGAGAGCTTGGGGATTCGTTGGCGCTCGACAAGATTCCACAGCAAGACCATCAAAGCGCTGTCTGCAATGGCAAAATCCGCCCCCAGCAGTGCATGTCGGTAGTCGGCGTCGCTGGCAAGGTTCTTAAGCGCAGGCGCTGCTGGAACCACCACCAGACCGCCTTCGCGGACCGCCAGTTCTACCGCGCCAGCAGCCTCACCCACATAAAAACGAACTCCTAGAATAGATATATACTCCACCGGGTTTCCCATGACCTTATAACTCCTGCTTTTTGGTTGGTCGGCCTGATTAACTGGAAGACTAGTCTATCATCACTCAAACTCGGACTCGATTGGTCCCACAAAGGTTACTTACGTTTTCCGTGATCCAGGGTGGCAACTGGTTCGGGCCTCGACTTCGACATATTTCAGGAGTGCCCGTGAATGCCGCGGAGATAGTAAGTTGCGCCTATGGTAAATCCATTGGGTGTCAGGTTGTTTGGACCATGATATTGATTCCATATCTGGTACTCGTAGTCACCGCGCACGTAGAGCGTATGCCAGACGGGATATTCGACACCACCACCCATTGCCTCCACCTGAAATGTATCGTGGGTATAGAGAGGATTACCCGATGGAAAATCGATGCTGCCAATACCGATCAGGCCTTTGGCGTAGGGGCGTATCTTCCAGAAGGGACGACTACGGTAAATCAGGCCGCCTTTGATCGTGTCCTGACGCATGCTGGATAGTGAGGAAGGCTTATTCAGAAAGATGGTTGTGCCTTCCGCTTCGATGCCCAGCCCGTGAAAGATGTTGTAGTCGGCCCAGGCGGAAAACCCTTCCATGCGTCGTCCAGGACCATAATCGAGGGTGTAGTCTGATACGCCAGCGCCCACGCCGAGGGGAATTCCGCTGACCTTCAAAGTTGGCGCAACCTGAGCCAATACGGGCAGCGCGCTCAGAAAAAGAAGAACTGCAAACACTCGTATCGAACGCATCCACTCTCTCCAGAATGACTGCAGAACCTATCCCCCAAGGATGAGCCTGTGGCTCGATCATACAACGGAACCGTTTGATTTCCTGAATGAAAATTGCACGAGCCGGGGAATGAAGCGATTGCAGTCGGAGCATGGATTCCGGAACAGGAACGATTGAGTCCATTATCCCGGATTCGGCGCTGATCTGTGAGCCGCAGAACTTCAATGCAGATTTCCTGCGGCCTCGCACTCCAGATTGTGCAGGAATTTGCGCATGATCTCGATTCGGCCAGCCGCCAACGCGCGCGACCGCGCAAGCCGCAGTTGTCCGGGGAGCGTCTTCCATGCCTTTTCAGCGACGGGCACGACATCGCTGAACACAGCGAAACGTGTGTCTCTGCCGACCTTGACAAACGCGCGCAGCAGGCCGATCGCGCCGAGTTGCTCCAGAATATCGGCATCGCGCAAAACGACAGATTCCGGGATCGTCGGCTCGTAGCGAGCCTCGTGCCTCTGGATCGTCTCAGCAACCATATCCAGCTTTTCTGCGGGAAACCCCCACTTGCTCAGCAGTTCCCGGCTTCGGGCCACCGTGTACGGAACGTGGTCCCAGGCCGCCAACTGCGCTGAATCGGTAGGACGATGACCGGTGAAAACGCCCAGATCATGCATCCAAGCTGCGGCAAACAATACGTCGGCATCGCAGATGCGCGGCAGCTCCGGGCTGTCGGCCAGGCTCTCTGCCAACGCGGCAAGCCGCGGCTGATGTCCGTATTTGTCCACCGGAAGCGCAGCGGAACGGACGTAGCGGATCACAGAAATCTTCCAATCCGGCAATGCTGTCATAGTGTCTCCCTGTTGATCGTTATTCTCTCAGTTTTCGGTGTCGGCGAGATCGATGGTTTGCCGGAATCAGAGGGAGCAATTACTCTAAGTCAAGAGCGCCTACAATTCATCTACCCTGCACGCCGACTTCCTTCTATTAGAGTTCGTTGTCTTCATTTGGAAT
>JAJZFR010000438.1 GCA_021805265.1 Acidobacteriota bacterium
GGAGCTTGTTGACGGTCTGGATGTAGTTGGGGCCGATGTGGTCGCGGGCGATGAGGTCGTAGACGAGGCTCATGTCGAAGGTGTCGGTGACCTTCGGCTCGGGCAGGGTGAGCTGCATGCCCTGGGCGAGGATGCCCTGCCAGAAGGCGGTGATCTGCGCGCGTGCCTGGTCGAGCGAGGCGGAGTGGATGGCGGCGATGGTGGCCGGATCGGCTGTGGGCTGGACGGGCATCTTCAGGTCCAGAGTGAGCGAGGAGCCGGGTGAGCCTGCGGCGGCGAGGATGGGCATCCAGCGCGTGAGGCCGATGGCGGTGGTGGGATCGATGGCGAGGGTGCGCGGGGAGAGGTTGGGCGGCTCGTTGTAGCGCGTGGCGAAAGTGAGCGAGCGATAGACGCTGGCGCTACCGAGCGAAGTTTGCAGCACGGACGGGAAGGTGTAGATCAGTTCCCCGGAGCGCAGGAAACCGCCGCCGGGCGATGACGCGAAGGAGTAGACCCAGTGGGGGTCAAAGGTCTCGCCGGGCTGGCGATAGTCGCCGGGAAAACGACCGGCGACGGGGCGGTCAAAGCGGAACTGGCCGTGACGCTGGGCGGCGGTGTTCGGCTCGGCGTCGTAGCGTGTGGCGACGGCGAAGACGGCGCGCGCGGGCTGCGAGGTTGTGTTGACCAGTCGTACGCGGACGAAGTTGACGAGCGTGCCGCTGGAGCTGCCATCGAGGGTGGCGGCGAAGACGGTGAAGCGGTAGTCGATGCCGTTGCGGGCGACGGCGAAGTGGTCGATGGGCAGATGACCCTGGGTGAGTGTGCGCAGACGAGCGTGGACGGGGACAAGCAGGCGATCCTGGCCGGGGCCGGTGTAGAAGAGCAGTTCGGCGGAGCCGGTGCGGAGATATCCCTCGGGTGTGATCTCAGTGGCGGCCTGGGCGTCCATGACGCCGATCTCGTCGGTGGGCTGAGCAAAGTAAGAGAATGGTTCGCCGGGGTGGTCGAGGCCGGGGGTGAGCATGGACGCGGGGGTGCGTCTGTGGGCGGAGCTTTGCTCCGATGACTGGGCTGAGCTTTGTGTGGGAGCTTCGGCTGAGGCCGCGAAGCGGGAGCTGTGGCAACAGGCAGAGAGGAGCAGGATGGCGAACAAGACGGCAAAAAAGGGGTTGCGCATGGTGGAGACAGGGTAATGCGAATGGGTTTCGGATGCAACGCGAGGCGTCTGGCTGGATGACCTGAAGGACTGGTCTGACCACGGCGCGGAAGTGCGCCAATTTGGTAAGCGTTTCCATTCCTGGATGCGTTTGTAGTAGCATTCAACACTTTCTTTTTCAAATAGATGCGCGGATCGTGGGCGGTCAGTCCGGGGGCAGTGGGCAAACCATTTGTCGAGTGCGAAAAAATCCTGCCGAGGTGTTGGATTCTATCTTGACAATCGTATGTTTGCTGGCTTCTAATGCTCGACGGCGCTGTGCAAGCGTTTGCGCTCTTCGTGTATCTGCAATGCACGTAGGGCGGAGACGGGCCGGAGCAGGGTAGGTCGGGTCCATCGAACGGGGGAGACGATTGCAGTTCTCACGGGCGATGAGCGACTCGGATGCATGGACGAGACAAAGGAGAAATTTGTCACTTGACAATTCTTTTGTGGTGCATGTTTAATCCTTGCGCGATGGACGATGAATGGATTTTCGTTCCAGAGTAAATCAGTTTACCGGGTTGGGCTGGAGATGTAGGCCAGCCAAAAATGCGAAAACCGAAGCCGAGCGCAGGCGGAGCCAAGGAAAAGAAGTAGATCGGATGCCGAACGAGACCGGGACAGGAACTGCAAGCTGCGGGCAAAGCGAAGCCGGAAAATTGGACTTCATACCAGACGATCCGCAGAGCAGGACTCGAAGGCACCAAGACAGTAACGAATTTTTACCTAAGGAAGGTCACATGAGACTCGCGAAATATCGATTTCTACTCGTGCCTTTGTTCTTCGTGTTTGCCTGTGTCGCAGCACTTGCACAGCAGAACTCGGAGATCATCGGCACGATTACAGACCCGACCGGAGCCGCGGTTGCGGGAGCCAAGCTCTCGCTGACGCAGAACGAGACTGGGTTTGTCTATCACGGAGTGTCGAACGCAACGGGCGGATACGTCTTTGGCGGTCTGAACGTCGGCACCTATAACCTGCAGGTCCAGGCGAAGGGCTTCCAAAGCTATCTGCAGACGGGGATTGTGGTGAACGTCTCGGCGACGGTGGGAACGGATGTGAAGCTCTCCGTCGGCGCGGATACGCAGCAGGTGACGGTGACGGCGGACGCGCTGCAGGTGCAGGCGGACTCGAACACCGTAGGTACGCTGATCAGCGGCGACCAGGTGACGCAGCTTGCAACGGAGAACCGGAATTTTGCGGCTCTGGCGGCACTGGGTCTGGGCGTCAGCTCGGCACTGCCCTCAAACAACGTGCCAACCTCGATTGCGTCGAGCTTCAACATCAGCGTGAACGGTCTGCGCGAGAGCCACAACATCTGGCTGATCGACGGCGGCGAAGCCGATGACCGCGGCGCGGGCGGCGGCGCGAGCATCATGCCTTCCATGGATGCAATCGCGCAGTTCCAGGTGATGGCCAGCAACTATCCGCCAGACTACGGCATCTCGTCGGGCGCGACCTTCTCGATGGCCATCAAGAGCGGTACGAGCAAGTTCCACGGGGAACTTTATGAGTTCAACCGCAACAATATCTTTGACGCCAACAACTACTTCAGTAAACACAACGGCGCCAATATTCCAGTGCCGGCGTTGCACGAGAATATCTTCGGCGGCAACCTGGGCGGACCGGTCTTCATTCCGCATGTGTATAACGCTGACCGGCAGAAGACGTTCTTCTTCTATAACATGGAAGGCCGCCGCATCATCCAGGGCAGTCAGCCGAACCTTGAGGCTGTGATCCCGAACGCGGATCGCCCGGTGGCCGGCCAGCCGCTGCAATATGTAGCCCCGGCCTATGCGCCGAAGACGACGATCTTTGCGCCTAAGGTTGCGGACCCCAACTACACGGCGAAGGAGATCGCTGCGGGGCAGACTCCGGGACAGCCCTTCACAAACAACACCATTCCGGTTACGCTGATCGATCCCAATGCGGTGATCTATTATGCTTCGCCGCTGGTGCCGAAGGTGAACACCAATGGCGACCAGAATACGACCTCCGTCTCCAATCCGATTTACGTGACGGAAGAAGTGGCGCGCGTGGACCACAAGATCAACGACAAGTGGCAACTGCTGGCGCATTACATTCACGACAGCGTGACGCAGGGGTATCCAGATGCGGATCTGGGCTGGAACTGGGAGTCGTACAACTCGGTTTCGAGCACTCTGACCAACCCCTCGAACTCGGCTGTGATCAAGATCACGGGCAACATCACGCCGAACCTGCTGCTCGAGGCGTCGATGAACTACGACGGCAATATCATCGGCATTGTGAACTCCAGCGTTGCGGACTTCCCAAGCGGATGGACAGTTGCGCAGAACAAGCTCTTCAACAACGGCAGCCCTCAGTTCCCGGGCGTGAACTGGAACGGACCTACCTACAAGTCCGAGCAGCTTGGCTACGGAACGTGGCACAACGCGGCTGAGGATTACGATCCGAAGGTCGATATCTCCTACATCCACGGGAAGCACCAGTTCAAGTTCGGCTTCGGCTACAACCGATACACGAAGAATCAGCAGTTGCAGGCGGATCCGGAAGGCGATTACAGCTTCAGCTCGAACCAGAGCGGCGATTCGTGGATGAGCATGGCGCTGGGCCTGGCCTCCAGCTACTCGGAAGCGGAAGCTCTGCCGACGCGGCACTGGGTGAACCAGACGACCTCGGCGTATGTCTTCGACAACTGGAAGGTGACGCCACGGCTGAACCTTCAGCTTGGCCTGCGCTACGACGCGCTGCCGCATGCCTGGGAGCGCAATAATCAGGTCTCGAACTTTGAGCCATCGCAGTATCTGAATATCGCTCCGATCTTTAATCCTGACGGCTCGATCGCCCCCAGCAGCACGGGTGTCTACACGGTGCCTGGATTCACCACACCGTTCTACCTGAACGGCATGGTCTTCCCGGGAACGAACGGGATTCCACATGGCGTGGTCAACAACGACTACAACACGCTGCAGCCGCGCGTCGGCTTCAGCTATGACCTGACGGGTGTGGGCAAGACGGTGCTGCGCGGCGGCTTCGGTACGTTTTACGAACGCATGCAGGGCAACGACATCTACAACATTGCCAACAATAGTCCGTTCCAATTCATTCCGAACCTGAACAATGTCTACTTCAGCAATCCGCACTGCTCCTGGGCTTCAGCCTCGAGCGCCTGCCTCAGCTCGACGAACCTGCCGATTCTTCCGGTGGGGTTGACGAACCTGGCAACGACGTACAAGGCTCCGGCGGTGGCGCAGTTCAGCCTGGGCGTCCAGCATGAGCTGGCTCCTTCGGTGATCTGGATCATCCAGTATGTGGGCAACCTGGCGTGGCACCAGAATATCGAGCGGAACATCAACAACTTCCCGCTGACGACGCCGAACAGTATCCGGCTGGCTTCCGCTCAAGGAAACCTGACGAACAACGGCAACGCCAACGCCTATCGTAGCTATGCCGGCTATGGCGGGATCAATCAGGAAGAGGACACCACGAACAGCAACTACAGCGGCTTCCAGTCGGCAATCCGGCTGCAAGACAAGTGGGGGCTTTCGGGTGAGATCGACTACACCTACTCACACATGATCGACATCACCACGTCCGATCTGCAGGGTGTGAGCAACCCCTACAACCTGAAGTACGACAAGGGCGGCGACCCGACGTACGATCGCAGGCAGATTCTGCAGGCGAACTACATCTACAAGCTGCCGATCTTCAACAAGGACTCCGGGATGCTGCACACGGCGCTCGGTGGCTGGATCTTAGCCGGCGACTGGATCGTCGAATCAGGCTTGCCCTTCGGTGCCGCGCTTTCGACGGGAACCGATGTGATCGGCCTGGGTGGTGGTTACACCAACCGCGCCAATGTGGTGGGCAAGATTGTCTATCACAAGACGGCGGATAACTGGTTCAGCAACCCGAATACCGATGGCGGCGCAGACCCACTGGGCCTGCCAACTCCAGGCTATGCGGGCGGCCCGAATCTCGGCTTCGGCAACGGTCGCAAAGATACCTTCCTTGGACCAGATCAGGTCAACTTCGTGACCTCCCTCTACAAGGACTTTGCGGTCAAGGGCAGCGCGTACTTCGAGTTCCGCGCGGAGAGCTTCAACACCTTCAACCACACTGAATTCGGCAATCTGAATACGTCGGATGTTTTTGCCCCTGTAATCAATTCGACCGGAATCGTATCGGCGAATGAAACAGTGGGTAATGGAAACACCTACGGCCAGATCACCAGCGCGCATGCAGGCCGCGTACTGGAGTTCGGTGGCAAGTTCGTCTTCTAGGTTTCGCAACCACAACCCGCGCCGCGGAGCATGTCTCCGCGGCGCTTTTTTT
>JAJZFR010000269.1:0-3362 GCA_021805265.1 Acidobacteriota bacterium
CGTGCCCTACGACCACGCGCGCCGCAGGAACCAGTTCCTGTATCTTCGCCGCGATTTCGTAAATGCTCTCGACGCGATTATGGACAAAATAAATCTGCCCGCCGCGCTCCATTTCCAACTCAATTGCTGAGCGCACCAGCTTCTCGTCAAACTTCGCCACCACCGTCTGAATTGCCATGCGATCCTTCGGCGGCGTCTCGATCACGCTCATGTCGCGTAGCCCGATCAGGGACATGTGCAAAGTGCGCGGGATCGGCGTCGCGCTCATCGAAAGCACGTCGATCGCGCGTCGCATTTGTTTCAGGCGCTCCTTGTGCTTCACTCCAAAGCGCTGTTCCTCATCGACGACCAGCAATCCGAGATCCTGAAACTTGATGTCCTGGGAAAGAAGGCGGTGTGTTCCGATCAGGATATCGATCTTTCCGGTTTCGGTCTTCTCCAGGATTGCTTTCTGTTCCTTTGCAGTGCGAAAGCGCGAGATCATTTCGATGTTGATGGGAAACTGCGCAAAGCGCTTCTTGAATGTCTCGAAATGCTGAAACGAAAGAATGGTTGTCGGCGTCAATACGGCCACCTGTTTGCCATCCTGGACCGCTTTGAATGCCGCGCGCATCGCAACTTCCGTTTTGCCGTAGCCCACATCGCCGCACAGCAGCCGATCCATGGGACGCTCGGACTCCATATCTCGCTTGATGTCTGCAATCGCATTCAACTGGTCATCGGTCTCGTTGAAATCGAAGGCTTCTTCAAACTCACGCTGAAACTCGTTATCTACGCCAAAAGGGTAGCCCTTTGCCGCCTGCCGCTCGGCATAGAGCTTCAACAACTCGTCCGCCATATCAGCCATGGCCTTCTTGACACGAGCCTTGGTCTTCGACCACTGCTGCGAGCCGAGGCGATTCAGTACCGGTGCAGGCCCCGCATCGGTCGAGCGATATTTCTGGATCAGGTCCAGGCGCGTCAGCGGCACATACAACCGAGCCTGCTCGGCAAACTCGAGGATCATGAACTCGACGGTCATTCCGTCCTGTTCAATCTCTTTCAGCCCCATGTAGCGCGCAATTCCATGCTCGACATGGACTACATAATCGCCCACAGCCAGATCGCGAAAGTCCGAAACAAACGCGGCAGTCTTTGATTTTCGCTGCTCCACGCGCGCCGTCACGTCCACGTCGTCCGATAGATCGTTCGCGCCAAAGAGCATCATCCGCGCTTCAGAAAAACTGGCACCCGTGGCAATCTGGGCGCGCACAATGACCGGAATCCGCATATCTCCCGCAAGGTGGCTGGTCTCGTCGTAAAGATTTTCACTGCCCGCGTGCATGGTTCGGCTGCCCAGCCTATACGGCAGTTGATACTCGCGCAGAATGGTCGCCACGCGCTCGACTTCCGCCTGATTTGGCGCGGCAATCAGTATTCGCTGTTCCTGCCCCATCAATGCGCGAATCTGCTCGAGAAACGCCGGAATCGATCCGTGAAATCGCAGCGTCGGACGCGTTGCGAACTCCACTTCACCCATGGTCGTATCCGCATCCAGAATATCTACTGCGCCCAGTTGATCCAGATCGATTCCTGGGTGAGACGCGAGCATAGCCTGCAACATCTCCGGACGGAGGTAAATATCCTCCGGCCGAATCAACGAACCGATTGCCGAACGATCATGCCGCTGCTCGACCTTGTTCCACCAGCGATCAATCTGGTTGCGCACCATCGCCGGCTCTTCCACAAACAGCGAGCAGCGCGGCAATAACTTCGCCAGGTGTGTCTCCGCGCCGTCCACTGCAGCGAAAAACTCCCAGCCAGGAAAAACAGTTACTCCCTGCACCTCGAGCATCCCCGCCAAGGCACTGCTATCCTCGTCGGCTTCATCTTCCGTAATGCGCTGCCGGCTCAACCGCGCGTGCACCGCAGCCAGCAGTTTTTCTGTGGCTGGGGTCTCCGTCAACGGTAGCAGCAAGGCATCTTCCATCCCTGTTGCCGAGCGCTGCGTCTCCGGATCGAATTTGCGAATCGATTCAATCTCATCGCCAAAGAAATCCACACGCACGGGCCTGTCGGCTTCCGGAGAATAGACATCCAGAATCCCTCCGCGGCGGGCAAACTGCCCCGGCATTTCTACCAGGTCCACCTGCTCGTAACCGACGCTGGCCAGGTGTTCGACGACCATCTCGATGTCCAGCTCTTCGCCGCGTTCGAGACGCAGCGCCAGCCCGGCATAATAATTTTTAGAAAACAGCCGGAGCGCCAGCGCCTCGACCGGAGCAATCACGATCGATACCGCGCCGCTCACGAGCTTCCACAGCACCGCCGCGCGCTGCTCCTGAATATCCGGATGCGGCGAAAGATTCTCGAATGGCAATACATCGTGAGCCGGGAGTCTCACGACGCGCTTCGGGTCAATCGCACCAGTCAGTTCGCAGCCCGCGCGCAGCGAAATCTCCAGCGCCTCCGCAGCTTTGTTATCGGGAACCACGACGATCACGGGATATTTGGCAGCGCGTGCGAAGAGCGGTATGTACATGGCGCGCGCCGTCGCCGTCAGGCCCGAGACGCGCCGCCGCCCAATCCCCTGCGCCAGATGTCGGCGCACACGATCAAATGCTGTCGGCTGCTCGAGCTCCGCCAGAACCTCGCGGACAAATGGCAGGATCATATCCAACCCAGTTTACCAGCGACCGCCAAAGCCGATGCCCTTCAGCAGCGGGATCAAAATCGCTTACAGTAAAGTGTCACCTGTTTTTCGGCGGACAAGGAATCTGGAGCCTTCTCATGAAAGCGCTTGTCAAAAGCGAAGCAGTCAAAGGCCTCTGGCTCAAGGACATCCCCGAGCCAAGGATCGGCATCAACGACGTACTCATACGCGTCCACTACGCTGGCATCTGTGGCACCGATGTGCACATTTATCAGTGGGACGAGTGGGCGCAGAAGACCATCCCCGTACCAATGGCTATCGGCCACGAATTTGTCGGCGAAATCGTGGCTGTCGGCGCGAACGTCAACGACTTCCATCCCGGCGATCTGGTCAGCGGCGAGGGCCACGTTGTCTGCGGTCGCTGTCGCAACTGCATGGCGGGCCGCCGTCACTTGTGCGCCAACACCCAGGGGGTCGGCGTCAATCGTGCCGGTGCTTTCGCCGAGTACATCGCGCTGCCCATGGCCAACATCTGGCGCCATCACTCCGGCATCGATCCTCGCGTCGCCGCCATCTTCGATCCCTTTGGCAACGCTGTCCACACCGCGCTGTCCTTCCCTGTCCTCGGCGAAGACGTGCTCATCACCGGCGCTGGCCCCATCGGCATCATGGCCATCCCTGTTGTGCGTCACGCCGGGGCGCGCCACGTGGTCATCACGGACATGAACCC
>JAJZFR010000269.1:3462-5484 GCA_021805265.1 Acidobacteriota bacterium
CTCGCCGCTGCTCACCAGGCGCTCGACCGCTGGGGATTCGGCATGGCCAGCGTGCGCTTCATCTGCGGCACCCAATCCCTCCACAAACAACTCGAAGCACGCCTCAGCGAATTCCTCTCCACCGACGACACCATCCTCTACAGCTCCTGCTTTGACGCCAACGGCGGCCTGTTCGAAACGCTGCTCGACAACGAAGATGCGATTCTCTCAGATGAGCTGAATCACGCCAGCATCATCGACGGCATTCGCCTCTCCAAGGCGGCTCGCTTTCGCTATCGCAACGGCGACATGGCCGACCTGGAGGCGCAGCTTCAGCAGGCGGGCAACGCGCGCCATCGCCTCATCGTCACGGACGGCGTCTTCTCCATGGATGGGTTCGTCGCAAAGCTGGATCGTATCTGTGACCTGGCAGAAAAATACAACGCGCTGGTGATGGTCGATGACTCTCACGCGGTCGGTTTCGTCGGCCCCGGCGGACGCGGCACACCCGCGCTCTTCGGCGTCGAGCAGCGCGTGGACATCGTCACCGGTACGCTTGGGAAAGCTCTCGGCGGAGCGAGCGGCGGCTACACCAGCGGTCGCCGCGCTGTCATCGATCTTCTCCGTCAGCGTTCGCGGCCTTATCTGTTCTCGAACTCCGTCGCGCCGCCCATCGCGGCCGCCACGCTGAAGGCGCTCGATCTGGTCAGTGAATCCGCCACGCTGCTCGACACCCTGCGCGATAACACAGCGTTCTTTCGCCAGTCGCTCGTTGCCGCAGAATTCACCATCCAGCCCGGCAACCACCCCATCGTGCCCGTCATGCTGGGCGATGCCGCGCTCGCCGCACGCGTAGCGGAAAGCATGCTGGCCAAAGGCGTGTATGTGGTCGCGTTCAGCTACCCCGTAGTACCGCTGGGCAAGGCGCGCATCCGCACACAGATCTCCGCCGCGCACACCCGCGCCGATCTCGAATTCGCGGTCCGATGCTTCAGAGAAACAAAAGCCGAGCTGGGCCTCTGAACCAACTCGGCATTCGTTTCATCGCTGCCTGACTTTCTATTCGCTGCCTATCGCTTTTGCAAATCCATACATGAACTCCAGCGCCTTGGTATACGACTCCATCGGTAAGCGTTCATCCTGGCCATGCATCCTTTCGTCGCCGCGCTCGAGTGCGATCCCTGAGAATCCATAGCAGGGTATCCCCGCCTTTGCAAAATAAATGCTGTCCGATGCTCCATCTTCCATGATCGGCGTCACCGGAGCGCCCGGCCAGATCGCTTCCACCATCGCATCCAGCGGCTTGAATACAGCAGGCATCGGCGGCGGAGGCGTCATTGCCTCTCTCTCCGGCGCTACATCTGCGACCACACCGGCGTCGGAAACATAGTTCACCGTCAACTTCGGATCGTTGAACAGAGCGATCAGTTGCTGACGAATCTGTTCCGGCGAATGGCCCGGAAAAATGCGGCAGTTCACGTTCGCCTGCGCCGTCTGCGGCAGCGCGTTGTTGGCGTGTCCGCCGCTCAGTCGCGTCGCCACGCACGTCGTCCGGAAGTTCGAATTGAAATCCGGCGACTCTGCCGAGAGCCGCGCCGCAGCCGCCATATCCGGCGGTGTCGCCAGGATCGCGCGCATATCCTCCGCCGTCGATCCGTGCTCCTGCTTCGCTATGGCCGCGAAGTATGCGCGCGTCACGCTGTTCAACTCAAACGGAAAGCTGTAACCCGACAGTTTGTTCAGCGCAGACATCAACTCGTAGATCGCATTGTCCGGACGGGGCAGCGAGCTATGCCCACCCCGATTCTTCGCCGTCACCTGATAATCCGCATACACCTTCTCGGTCGCTTCCACGTCGGCAATCACCGCCTTGCCGTGCTCCATCTCTACACCGCCCGAATCAGGGTTGATTACAAACGCCGCATCCACCAGCTCGCGGTGATTCTCCACCAGCCAGCTTGCCCCATTTGACGATCCACCTTCTTCATCCGCCGTCAGCGCCAGAATCATCCCGCGCTTCGGCTTGAATCCCTCGCGATGCAG
>JAJZFR010000338.1 GCA_021805265.1 Acidobacteriota bacterium
ACCCACGCGTCGAAACCACCTTCACCAGCGGCGTCGCCTCCGGCATCACAATCTGCGCCCGGATGCCCAGCTTCGCCGCGTGAAACGCCACCCCCTGCGCATGATTGCCCGCCGAGGCCGCAATCACCCCGCGCCGCCGCTCGGCTTCCGTCAGCGTCAGCAACTTGTTCAGCGCGCCGCGCTCTTTGAACGATCCGGTGCGTTGCAGGTTTTCCAGCTTCAAAAAAATCTCCAGCCCGGTTCGCTCGGTGAGATGATGCGAAAGCTGACACGGCGAAAGATGAATCGCGTCGCCGATGCGAACGCGTGCCACTTCAATGCTGCTCAGGGTTACTGGTTCCAAAACGCTCACTCCTTCGTGTTCCAAACCGGTTCATGCGAAAAACGAAAAGCCACCTGCCGCTGCTGCGGGAGGTGGCTTGAAAGCATCCAGAACTCTCTGGTTTTCGATCAGGCTGAAATTCCCGCGCGCGATATGTGGCCGCTAATTCGAATCGCGACTCCAATCACATCGATGCGGGAAACAGAAATCATAATAGCTTCATAAGAGCAGAAACCAGCCGCACACGTCAAGATTCTGCCCCCGCTTACAAACTGCCACACCTTACAATGTACCCATGGTGATGGAAACCTTCCCTGTCGGCCTGTTGCAGTGCAACTGCACCATCCTCGGCGATACCGAGCGCGGCGAGGCCATTGTCATCGATCCCGGCGATGAGATTACGCGGATTCACCAGAAGCTCACCGCGTCGGCCCTCACCCTGAAACAGATACTCATCACCCACGCCCACATCGACCACATCGGCGGCGCGCTCAAGCTGAAGCAACTCACCGGCGCGCCGATTTTGTTGAATGCGAATGATCTGCCTCTGCTGCGCATGATGTCCATGCAGGCCGGGTGGCTCCACGTCGAGACACCGGAAACGGAAACTCCCGATGGCTCGCTCGACGAAGGCATGGTGGTCGGCCTCGAACGCTATCCAGCTCAGGTAATCCACACCCCAGGACACACCCAGGGCAGCGTCTGTCTCCACTTTGCTTCGATGCAAACGCTCGTTGCCGGAGACACGCTTTTCGCCGGATCCATCGGTCGCACCGACCTGCCCGGCGGCGATGGCCACCAGATTCTCGGCTCCATTCACAGCAAGCTCCTCATGCTGCCCGAGGAGACTGTGGTCATTGCCGGCCACGGAGCACCAACCACCATCGGCAAGGAAAAAGCAAGCAATCCGTTTCTGTGTTAACAGGCCCTGGCTTGCCACGCCGAAACGGATTGCAGCGCAATTTACTTTCCTGCCTCCGCCTTCTTCAACAACTCCGTGGCTGCGTCAATCGTCGCGGCTTCTTTCTCCAGGACCTGCCCAACATCGACCGTCGCGATCTCCGCCACCGTCCACTTGTGCTGCTCGATCGATTCTCGTACCGCTGGCAGAGTCTTCACGCCATAGCCCGTATAGGCTCCCGGAGCGTAAAGCTGGTGCTTGAAATAGGGCCTGTCGGGCAATCCGGAAGTCAGGAAATATCCGCGCTCGGTCTGCATCAACGCGTGGTTCACAGCAGCAATTCCCGCCGCGTCTCCTGCTGAATCCAGAATGCCGTTAGCGTCCGCAGCCTGCGCGGCAAGCTGATATTTCCGCGCCGCTTCAGTCAGCGCCTTCGAGCCGTTTTCGAGCGGCGCAAAGTTCAGGTACGGCGGCTCTGATTCTTTCTTCGGCGCGGCGATCGGTTCCTTCGGATCGCTGATCGCCTCGAAGACGCCCTCGTCGATCTCGTGATTCTTTTCCGCTACGGTCTCCTGTTCGGTTTTGAGCAGCTTCTGCACCTCATCGACGTAGGTGGAGACGGTCTCCGCCGTGTTGTTGAAGTTGTAGGGCAGCAGCTCAGCGTCGGCCATCCGCATCACCGAGCTTCCCGCCACCTGGGCCAGCGCGCGCCCGTAAACGAAGGTGGTGTCTTCAAAGTGGGTGTACCAGTAGAAATCGTCATAGATCGAGTGATACTGGCTGCCGTGATCCTCGCCACCGAAGCCGATGTTGAGCGAGGGAACACCCACGAAATCCATGAACGATACATAATCCGATCCATCCCCGAGGGCGCGGATACGCAGATCGGGGCGCGTACGCAGACCCGCGCGTTCCGCTGGCAAAGCGCGAGAGATTTGCAGCTTGCGCGACCGCTCGGTGACCGGAATATTCTTCTCCGGATCGATCACATTGCCAGCCACTCCGTTGATGAAATGCTCCAGTCCATGCGAGCCTCCGGCGTAGAAATACCCGCGTCCATTGCCGTCACTGTTCAGGTACATGACGGCGTGCTGGCGCAGCTCTTCGGCGTGCGTCTCCACCCACTCGGTCGAGCCAAGCAGCCCAGGCTCTTCGCCGTCCCACGCGCAGTAAAGGATGGTTCTGCGCGGCTTCCATCCCTGCTTCGCCAGCTCGCCCAGCGCCCGCGCTTCTTCCAGTTCCGCCGCAATCCCGCTCACCGGATCGGAAGCGCCATTCACCCACGCATCGTGATGATTGCCGCGAATCACCCACTCGTCCGCAGCCGTCGTGCCAGGCAGTTTTGCGATCACGTCGTACAGTGTCTTCATCTCCCAGTTCGAAAACATCTTCAGGTGAACCTGTGCCCCACGACTCGGACCCAAGTGATAGGTAATCGGCAAGGCTCCGCGCCACTTGGCCGGGGCCACGCGTCCGTCTATCGCCTTCAGCAGTGGCGTTGCGTCCGCATACGAAATTGGCAGCACTGGAATCTTCGTGATGATAGGGGAATCCTTGCGGTCCAGACGCTTGGCGTCTTTCGTCGCTCCAACGCCCGGCGTGAGCGGGTCGCCCGGAAATGCCGTATCGTTCACGCCCCCGCGCTGAACCCCTTCGCTCGGGCGACCGCCGCCCTTGGGATACGAGTCCGAGACGCTGTAGCCATCGTCGATGGGGTCGGAATAAATAATGCAGCCAATGGCTCCGTGCTCGGCGGCGACCTTGGGCTTGATGCCGCGCCACGCGCCTCCATAGCGCGCAATCACGATCGCTCCTTTCACTGACACACCCAGCCGATCCAGCTCGTCGTAGTCCTCGCGTGTGCCGTAGTTCACATACACCAGCGGCCCGGTCACGTCGCCGTCCGCCGAGTACGCGTTATAGGTGGGCAACTGCTCCGCAGTCTGCGACGAGGTGGGATCGACGGCGATGGGCGGCTCCTGCAGCGCGGCCTTGAAGACGGGTTTTCCCGCACCGTCCAGCAACTCGACAAGACGCTCTTTCGGCGTGGGAAACAGAACATAGAAATTTTCAATCTGCGCCTGCCAGCCAAAGGACTTGAACTGCGCCAGCATCCACTCGGCATTCTGTTGGTCATAGGGCGAGCCGACGTGGTGAGGCCGCGCCGACAACACGCGCATGTTTTCCCGAATACGATCCGGCTCCGGCAGAGCGCGAAACTTTCCCTCCCAGCTTTGCTCCTTGTCGGAATCGCTCCGCGAGTAGCCATCGAGCGGCTTCGCTGCCGGCTGCGCGGCTGGCTGCGCAGATTGGCCAGCGGGTTGCTGAGCGATCACAGATTGCGGCGGAAGCGCCAGGGCAGGCAGCAGGCTGATGGCAAGCCATTGGGCGAGGGTCATTGGAACTCCAGTCGAGCGCTGCTTTGGAATCAGTTCGCCGGGAATGCGATTGTGAGCAATTATACGGTGCGGATTCCACAGCCCTCAGGCTTGTTATGCCGTAGCGCGACCGGCAACCCAATCAAGCACCTCGCGAACCCCCGCCGCAAAAGTATCGGCCGGGGTCAACAGGCTCACCACCAGCCAGCCCGACGTGGCCATGCCAAAGAAGTAGCCGGGGTGAACCCAGACGCCGCGCTCCAGCAGGGCGCTCACCGTTTCCTCATCCGGGCCGAGAGCCGGAATACGCAGCACCGCATACCAGCCCGCCTCGACCTCAAGCCGCGTAACCCACCGCGTCGCCGTCGCGGAGAGCAACCGATCAAGCGCATCGAGATTGCCGCGTACGCGAGCGAGTATCTGGCGCTGCACGGACTCACGCTTGCGAAGCCAGACTGGCAGCGCGCACTGCATCGGCGTATTCATTGAGAGATACGTATCCGCAAGCACCTCAAGCCGCTGCATCGCCTCTGGAACGCCGGGACCGCAGGCTACGATCCAGGCCACCTTCATCTGCGGCAGTCCACAGACCTTGCTGATGCCGCTCACAACGAAGGTAGGAACCGTCGGGCACCGCGCCAGAAAGGTCAGCCGATCCGCCACGCAATCCGTGTCAAGCGCATAGTCCAGAAAAACCTCATCGACGATCAGCGCAAGACCGCGCCGCTCACAGAGATCAAACACAATCCGCGCCTCATCGCGCGACGTGAAATGCCCCGTCGGATTGTTGGGATGAACCAGAACCACAGCGCGGGTTCGATCCGTAATCGAGCGCTCGAACGAATCGAGATCGAGCTGCCAGCCGTGATCGTAGACCAGCGGCGTTGGCGCCATGCGAACCAACTCGGCATCCGCCAGATAATCGAACAGCGGATAACCGGGAACCGGGACAATCACCTCGTCGTCGGGGTCGCAGAGCAGCTTGAAGAGGTAACTGTACGCTTCGCTCGTGCTGGTCGCGAGAAGGATATTGTCCGCGTCTATTGCAGCGCCATGGCTCGAGTAATAATCACGAATCGCTTCCCTCGCCTGCCTGCTTCCCCTGGGATTCGGCTCGTAGTCCAGCGCCGCTCGATCCAGCAGCGGAGCAAGCAATTCCGCCGAATACTCGAAGCCACAGCGGGTCGGGTTGGAAGCCGTCAGATCGAGCAGCGGCAATCCCGCATCAAGCCGCGCCCGGTGTGCGCGCGCAAGGTCAGACATCTCGGTATTCCAGTCCGTGCGACGAGAGAACGGCATGATTCCAGAATCGCACGACACAACACCGATCCGAAAATCTCCGCGCCGATCCGCTTCGCGATAAGCGAAAATAAAACAAGGCTCAGGCGCAGCCAATATGCGCCGAAGTGGGGAGACAGGCATGGCGCTGCGAGCGGTTGCGTTTGACTACGGAATGGTACTGAGCGGACAGCCAGACCCGGCTGCGCACGCACAGCTCGAACGAATCACGGGACTTGACTCGGAGGCGCTGGAACGCTGTTACTGGGTTGATCGTCACGACTACGATCGCGGCGAACTCACCGGCCTCGGCTTCTGGCGGAAACTCGCCGAGGACGCTGGTCTGAACCTCAACGACAATGCCCTCGACGAGTTGAACGCGTGGGATGCGCGCATGTGGACCACTTCGGAACCGGAGATGGTCGCCTGGCAGCAGCGACTGCAACAGCAGGGATTCCTGACCGCGATTCTCTCCAACATGGGCGACTCCGTGCTCGAAAGCATCGAACGCAGCTTCGACTGGATCGCCGGATTTGACGTGTTGATCTGGAGCTACCATCACGGCATGGCCAAGCCCGAGCC
>JAJZFR010000117.1 GCA_021805265.1 Acidobacteriota bacterium
GCCTCGCGATTCTGGCTGGCGGTTTGCCTGATCGGCGTGACCACGGGTCTGGCGGCCGCGGCGCTGACTCGATTGCTGGAAGTAGTCCAGCATCTGGTGTGGCATGGGTCCGGCACAAACATACTGGCCGCAGCGCGTCAGGCCAGCTTCGTAAGGCACGTCGCAGTTCTGCTTGCAGCAGCCATTCTGACCGGGGCCGGGCAAGTTCTGCTCAAACATCTGTCGAGCGGCAACGGCATCGATACCACTGCGGCCATCTGGTTTCACGCCGGACGAATGCCAGCCTGGCGAACTCTGGGCAGCGCCGTGCTGTCGATCTTCGCCGTCGCCATGGGTGCCTCGATGGGCCGCGAGGGCGCACCCAAACAAGCTGGCGCGGTCTTCGCGAATCTCTTTGCCGATACCGGAAAACTCTCCGATGAGCAGCGAAGCCTGCTGGTGGCTTGCGGCGCTGGAGCCGGCATGGGAGCGGCTTATGGGGTTCCATTGGGGGGTGCGCTGTTCTCGCTGGAAGTGATGCGCGGGAAGCTGGCCTTGCGCTTTGTCCTGCCGGCACTTCTCGCTTCGCTGATCGCGACCGGGGTTTCCTGGGTCGCTCTGCCGAATGCGCCCACCTACATCCTTCCCGCCTTTCGGCTTTCGGCTTCAGGGATTGTGTGGGCGATTGTCGCAGCTCCCGTCTTCGCGTTCGCTGCCGTATTTTATGTGCGGCTGGTTCGCTGGGCCGACCGGGGCAAGCCGCGCGGATGGCAGCGATTCCTGGCCCCGGTTATCGTCCTTGGTCTGCTGGGAGTCGCCTCCGTGCGCTTTCCGGAGATACTCGGGAACGGAAAAGACCTTTCCCAGTTGCTCTTTACGGATCAGGTTGGACTGCGGCTGCTGCTGGCACTGCTGGTGTTGAAACCGCTGGCTACCATCCTGTGCATGCGCAGTGGTGTGCCTGGCGGGCTGTTTACGCCCTCGCTCACCTTCGGGGCCTTGCTCGGCGCTGCGCTCGGGTATGGCTGGAGCGCGCTGTGGCCGGGTGTACCGCTGGGATTTTTCGCGTTGCTCGGCGCGGGCGCTGTTCTGTCGGCTACCACACAGGGGCCAATCTCCGCCGTTGTCCTGCTGATGGAGCTTACCGGCAGGGACAGATCGTTTCTTTTGCCGCTGATTCTCATCGCGGCCCTCTCGACACTCATCGCTCGTTCCATTGAGCCGCGTTCGATTTACGACGCGCGCCTGAGCGACGAGCAAATCGAGTCAAGACAAAAAAGGCGCGAACAGGAACCAAACGAAATCGGCATTCCGCGATAGACGTTTGTAGGGAAAAAGACGCGAACAAGGGCTGCTTCTCGCGGACGAATGGCATCTCCTTTGACTGGTGCCGCTCGCGCAAATCCCGGACTCGCCGAGAGGGCGAAGTATTGCCGACTGCCCTTCAGCCGCTCCGAGGCCGGGACAACATCCTGGTCCTCGACAACCACCGGCCGCTCGCCTTACCACTTCGTCAGAGTCACCTTATCGACCCATTCGTGGAGTGGAGTACCCGTGGAATCCTGGTCCAGTTGGTATTGAATGCCGATCATATCCGGCCAGGTGGTCGGGTTGACCGTCCAGGTCTGATTGAATCCGTATGCAGTACCGTCGAAGACGAGGGTGTCGTAGCGATACTGCGTGGGACTGATGGTCTCGACGTACCACTGAACATGGTGCCAGCCCGGCGACCAGTGCGGACAAGGGATTCCATTCAGAACCCAACGATTGCCCAGGCTGTCCCAGGTAGACCAGTAGCCGTCTCCAAAGTCGCACTGGCTGCCGATCATGAATTCGTTGCCTCCCACAACCTGCCACAGATCGAACTCCGAGGTCCAGAAGTGGGCTTCGACAGCGGGGTCGTGGTAGACCCAGAAGTCCCACAGGAAATGGGAATTGGAACTGGTGCCAAACATCGTATCCATGAACAGCACGTTGGTCCAGGATGGTCCGTCGACATACATTTCGAGGCTGCTGCCGCTCAGCGAGGGCTGGCTTTGGAAATGCGTCAGGGTGTAGTTGCCAGTGGTGTTTGTGCCCGCCGCACAGAGGCTGCAGATGCTCCAGTTGACAGGGTCGTTTTGCATCTCCGTCAGAACCTGTGCGTTTGCAGGCGGAGTCGGCAGCACAGTACTGCTCGCCGCCGGTGGCCCAACCTGGATCAACTCCACTTCCGATCGGTTTGAATCGCCCTTGGCGTCCCACGCGCGTGCGTAGAGAAGATGCTGGCCAGCGGGGATAACAATCCCCTGCGTGATGGAACTCGATGGGTTCGTTGTCTGATACACGGGTAGATCGTCGAGGCAAACCGCCCACCTGGTAACGACTGCGGGGCCGAATGCGGTTGCATTCACCTGGACACTGCCTGGATTCTGACCCGGCAAGGGGCTTTGCAACCAGATGCCGGTGATCTGTCCATTGGTGTTGTTATATCCGGATCCAGCACCGCCACATCCCGAAACGCTGTTGCTCCCCGTTCCGCCACTACCGCCGGTACCCATGGTGGTCTTTGCAGTTGAGGCGCACCCAACGATGACCAGAACCAGGAGTGCAAATGCGAACGAGCCAAGAAAGGAAGGTAAAAACCGAAACATGCTGTACTCCCGACACACAGGTAACAGAATGCGGGCTGCGCAGCATATTTACTGAGCCAGAAGGCACTCTCGGTCCAATGCCAGGTTCTCGACCTGCTCAAGAACCCTCCAGCGAGCGCGCCAACGGGCCATGCTCGTCACCCGCACCAGTGCTTTCGCCTGATCCGTCCCGACAGCAAATCATCTGCCAACGACAGCGAGCGTACGAGGGACCGGGGAGGTTGAATTCACTTTCTCAGTTCCAGGCAACCGCGCACGGATTAACCTGAAAGCGCATGAGTGGCGAAAGCGTTCGGTATCAACAAACCGGGGAGTTCCACTTTCTCACCCTCAGTGAGTCATCCGTCCCCGCGATCAAGGCCCGCCCCGCGACCAGCGGGAGCGGCCATCAATGCCGCGTGGCGCGCAAAGCGCGCGGCTGCTCCATGCAATGGCTGCCGCATGCAGTGGTTGCGCTACACTCAATCTCAGCATGGTTTTCGTCCTCGACAACTACGATTCGTTCACCTACAACCTGGTCCAGTACCTCGGGGAACTCGGCGCGGAGATGGTGATTCGCCGCAACGACGAGCTTTCCGTCGATGAGGTCGAGGCGCTCAGGCCCGCGCGCATTCTGCTTTCGCCCGGCCCATGCACGCCTCAGGAGGCTGGCATCCTGATCCCGCTCATCCAGCGCATGGCGGGCAAAGCGCCCATCCTCGGGGTCTGTCTCGGCCATCAGGCCATTGGCGCGGCCTTTGGCGGCGAGGTCATCCGCGCGACGGAACTGATGCACGGCAAGACCAGCCCCGTCACCCACGACGGAAAAGGCATCTTCGCCAGCCTGCCCACCCCGCTCACCTGTACACGCTACCACTCCCTCGTGGTCGAGGAGTCCACCCTGCCCGATCTCCTGGTGCCCACCGCGCACACCCCAGGCGCCGACGGCAATCCGGTGCTCATGGGCATGCGTCACCGCACACTGCCCATCGAAGGCGTCCAGTTTCACCCCGAAAGCGTGCTCACCGAAGGCGGACGACAGATGATCCGCAACTTCCTGGAGATGTAGTCGCCATGCCGCGAGCAAGGCCAGGCCGGGCTGGGAAGGCCGCTCTCCGTCTTGCCTGCCTGCTTGCCGTGCCGCTTTTCGCACGGTCGCAGTCCCCGCCAAACTCCGCCCCCGCGCCGAGTGTCCTCGATGCCCCCATCGCGTTGGTACGACTCGACCATGCTCCAGCCGAGACCGGCGTCACCGTCACCGGCGCGCTTGATGTCACTGCCGACCGGGCTGCTATCGGCACCAGCGGCACGGTTACGGCGGGTGGGCAAACCGCCGAGATCACGCTGCCCCATCGCGGCCTGCTGCGCCTCTGCGCCACCACCCGCGTGGGTCTCTCGATGGACCCGGCGCACGCGGGCAGCGACCGCTCCGGCCTGATGATGGCACTTGACCGCGGCGCGCTCGAAACCAGCTTCCACACCGGCTCAGACTCGGACGTCATCCTCACCCCGGACTTTCGCATTCTTATCAGTGGCCCCGGCCAGTCGGCTGTCGCGGTGCGCCTTGGCGACCACGGCGACACCTGCGTCGAAAACCCCGGCACCGACGCCCCCTACGTCACCGTCAGCAGCGTCTTTGACGGCGGAGCCTATCGAGTGCAGAGCAATCAGCGCGTCCTGTTCCAGCACGGCAGCCTGAGCGAGGTCGTCGATAACGAAAAGGAGTCCTGCGGCTGTCCGCACGAGCCAGCCAGCGGTCCCAATGCCTTTCCCGAGGCGGAGTCCGCCGGTCTCGCGCCCCTCCATCGAGCGCCGCCCAACGCCGAAAGCCCAGGCGTGGTTCACGCCCAGGTCGAGGCCAGCCTGAGTTACGACGGACGCAACAGCGCCATGGCAAAGGCGACCGTTACAACCACAGGCTCGCCAGCCCCGGCCGCTGAACTGAGACCCGGCGCAACGCTTGCCACTACGCCGGCTGCGCCCGCCAAGCCCGGCCTCTTTCGCCGCATTGGCCATTTCTTCCGCCGCGTCTTCGGCGGCTGACAACGGTGCCCGGCAGCGGGCCTGAAAACGGCCTCCGAAACCGGTGCCCGACAACGCGAGATTGCCTGATCGTCGGCCCGGCAGGCTGCCCGTCAGGCGTTGGCCACCAGAGTCCCGCCGCCCCCGCTGCCAGACAACAGGCCAGTCAGGGTTGACGACAAGGAAGCGTTGGTCTGCTGTATGCTGTCCAACTCGCCCAGCAGCTTGCGAAAGTACTGTTGCGCGTCCGAGGCGGTGCTCGCGCTGGTGGTATTGGTGGTATTGCCAGCCGAATTCGTGCCCGCAGCTCCCGACGCAGAATTCGAGCCTTGCGCACTGTAGCTTTCCACGCTCCCGCCGATAGAGTCGGAGGAGGCGCTGCTGCCATTGAGTCCGCTCGAAGATTGCGATGCGTTCGAGGCCTGCTGGCCGCTGCCCGTCCCGCCGCTCAGTTCGCTGAAAAGCACCTGAAAGCTGGGGGACGTCAACAGTTTGGTCACGTCCAGAGCCGGATTGCTCGCGATCGCGTCCAGCGTCGATTGGACGCTGTTCACGACCGGCGCAAGCGCGCTCGGGCTGATCGTTGCAGCTGCCTGGGAACCAGACTGCGCCGAAAGCGTACCGCCTGAATTCGCTACCGTTGCCGCGCTCGTTCCCGTATTTTGCGAAGCCGTCTCGGGAAGCTGCAACAGACTCGGTCTGCTCGTGCCAGATTGTGTGGACAGCGTGGAGAGCAGCGCGTTCAAGCTGCCATTCAAGCTGTCGAGCGTCGTGATTGCCATGGTTAGGGACATCGTCCACCTCCTCGCCTCTGCGTGGAGTGATTCCCAGTCA
>JAJZFR010000443.1:0-2998 GCA_021805265.1 Acidobacteriota bacterium
CCTCATGACGAGTTGTTGAGTTGTTCGCCGACCTATCAGCGGCTGCACCAGTTGCAGTTCCTGGGCGCGCCGGAGCTGTTGCCGGTCGAGGAAAGGATGAATCCATGAGTAGTGTGTTATCGGAACAGGCCAACTCTGCGCGAGTGGATTCGACCCAAATCCCGGCGACCGGGCAATCGAATGCAGGAGTCGGCACCGCGCGCGACGCGGCCGTATCTTCGATGACTGGCTTCGCGCGCTCCTCGGTCTACGTCCAATTGCCACAGATAGGTCAGATTCAATTTACTCAGACGATCAAGAGCGTGAATCATCGATTTCTGGATATTCAGCTTCGACTGCCGGTCGGTCAGGATGCGCTCGAGATGGAGCTGCACCGCGAGCTGAAGGAGACTCTTCTTCGCGGTCATGTTGAGTTGACGCTGACAATCGAGAGCGCCGCACCGCAGCGCAGCGTGGTGAATCACGATCTGATCGCGGCCTATGTGGATGCCTTTCGTAATGTGGCTCGGGAATATGAGCTTGGCGGGCAGCCGGATTTGAATACGATTCTGCGCATCCCGGGTGTCCTGCAGGCCGAACGGCAGTGGAGCGAGAAAGACAACGAAGTGCTCTCGCGAAGCGTACTTCAGGAAGTGCGCAAGCTGATGGACGCGCTGCGGTCGATGCGCCAGCGCGAGGGGAGCGCGCTGGCGGCGGTTCTGGTCTCAGGGCTTGGTCGCCTGCGGGTGGCCGTGGATGGCGTAGCCGAACTGCGACCCGAGGTGGAGGCGCGCCATCAACAACGTCTGACCCAGAGACTGGAGACGCTGCTGGGCAACGAGATCAATCGACAACGGATTCTCGAGGAAGTTGCGATGCTGGTTGAGCGGAGCGATGTTTCGGAAGAGATCGAACGTTTGCGCACACATATCGATCACTTTCGCGAGATGCTTTTCGCCGGTGGCGAGACAGGCAAGAAGCTCGATTTTCTGCTTCAGGAGATGAACCGCGAGGCGAATACTCTGCTGTCAAAGACGGGCAGCGTGGCAGGATCGGGAACCCGCATCACCGAACTTGGCCTCGCCATGAAAGCGGAGATTGAAAAGCTGCGGGAACAGATACAGAATCTGGAATAGTGCGAGCGTCCGGCGGGTTTTGGCAAGTAGCTTGGCGGGCAATGGAACAGGAAAGTACAGGAGACTGTGGCAGGCATTTTATTCATTATTTCGGCTCCGTCGGGGTCCGGCAAAAGCACACTAGTGAACGCGCTGCGTTCGCAGGTCGGCGGCATCGATTTCTCGATTTCGTGGACGACGCGACAGCCTCGCGGCTCAGAGGAACATGGCCGGGAGTATCACTTTGCGACGCGCGAGGAGTTTGAAGCGATGCGCGACCGGGGCGAGTTTCTGGAGTACGCCGAGGTCTTTGGCAACTACTACGGCACGGCGCGGCGTTCGTTGGATGAGGCGAAGGCGGCGGGTCGCGACCTGTTGCTCGATATTGACGTGCAGGGAGCGATGCAGGTGCGCGACAAACTTCCTGAAGCGGTGACGATCTTCATCATGCCCCCCAATCCAAAGGTGTTACGGACGCGATTGCGGAATCGCAGCCGGGCCGAAGGCCAGGTGGATGAGGCAGTACTGTTCCGCCGACTGAACGAAGCGAGTAAAGAGATTGAGAATTGCCGCGAATACCGGTATATTCTGGTCAACGATGTTCTTGAGCGGGCTGTCGCGCAACTTGAGGCAATCGTCGTCGTCGAACGGATCGTACAGGCCGGAGGAACGATAGACATTCGTACACGCAGGGATTTTGAAATTGCGGAAAGCTGTCGTGAGATCAATTCCCGCGAACGATTGCAGCCGGTGCTCGAAGCGTTTGGCATTTTTCCTGATCGCAGACCTGAACAGTACCAGCTTCTGGAGGCAATCGATGACCATGGAACCGAAGGCAACCCCGGCAATTGAAACCATTTTCGACTCGAATTATCGAAAGGTCATGGTGGCTGCGCGCCGTGCCCGGCAGATTCAAAGCGGTGCCAGTCCGCTGATTCCTGCTCCCTCGAACAAAGCCTGCCGCGTAGCCCAGGACGAAATTCGCGCGGGCAAGATAGCCTACGTTCACACTGGACCACCGCCGGAGAAGCCGATGCTTGAGGATACCGGCATCACGATTCTTGCAGTCTAAGTTTTTTGCATTTGTGATTGATCAGCGCGGCAATCGCATTGATCCGGATGTTCCGGTTCTGCGGTTGCCGCTCTGATTCCTGATTTACCCCGAGACAATTTTTGCTCGGCAAATGGCTATCGATCATGTACCGTCAAACGGGCATGTTGGTGATAGTCCATCTGACAACAACCCATTGAAATTTTCTAGCGGCGGAAGATTTTGCTGAAGAAGCCGGATGGTTGGGTCGGTGTGACTTTGTCGGGGTTGCCTTTATTGTGGCCGGAGGGTTTGAAGGTGTCAGCAAACTTGATTGGGTCGCCGGTGTGGAGACCGACGGGTTCAGGCTGCGGCGGGAGCTTAGAGCCGGTGATGGCGGCGAGGGGATTGGCTGCGCAGAGGCGATTGGCGGTTTCGACTCCGGCGCGGTTGGCGACGTAGTCAAAGGCTTTTTTGAGGTGGGGTGGGCGCGAGGTGAGGTTGTGCGCGTCGGTGGCGAGGAAGTGGATCCAGTTTCGGTCGAGTAGCTGGTTGGAGAAGGCCTCGGCGGCGCGGCCGAATCGTCCGTAGAGAGAGGATGCGGTGACCTGGACGAGGCAGCCCTGGCGCATCCATTCTGCCAGCAGCTCAGGGCGGCGGAGAATGACGGGATTGCGCTCGGGGTGGGTGATGATTGGGGTGAAGCTGGCGGCTTTGAGGCGGTTGAGCGCCTCGCCAAGCTGCGGGGGAATGGCCAGGTCAGAGAACTCGACGAGGAGACAGCCTTTGCCGTCGATGGAGTACTTGCCGGGATGGGCGATGGCGTCGAGGATGTTGTCTGAGTTGAGGTGGAAGTCGCAGGCGAGGAGGAGCT
>JAJZFR010000443.1:3098-21981 GCA_021805265.1 Acidobacteriota bacterium
GAGTCGTGCCAGAGGAAGGTGACAGGCTGATGGGCGACCTGTGCGAGGACGTTCCAGGTGTCGTGGTCGCAGTTGGAGCCGGGAAAGACGAGGACGCCGAATTTCATAGATTCAGGGTAACAGGAGATTGGCTTCGGGGGCGACAGGCCGGGTCCGGTTAACGCTACCAGAGTCGCTTGACGCGCATGGAGTCAAAGACCGGGTCGGCGCTGATGAGGGGGATGCCGCCGAGGATGGCCTGGGCGGCGAGCATACGGTCGAACGGGTCTTGATGCGGGTGGGGGAATGTTGCGCCGAATCGGGCCTGTTCGAGGTCGAGTGGCAATACGGTACATTTCATGGCCGCAAGCACCTCGGAGGTCGAATGGACGAGCCGAAAGGCTTCGGGCAGCTTGCCCAGTCGATATTTGGTTGCCGCTTCCCAGACGCTGACAACCGACACCAGAATCTGATGATCGAGATTTTTGATGATTTCGCGAGCAACGGCACTGAGCGCAGGACTGTCGTTCATGGACCAGAGTAGGGTATGCGTATCGAGCAGGAACTTCACTCCCGATTATCCGAAGGGCTGGTTGCAGGCTCGGTTGTTGCGAGATCGGAGAGGAGAGATGGGTTTTCCCAGACGGCGAGTTCCTCTTCCGACATGGGTTCGACCCAGTCTGGACCGGAACCCATCTCCGCAGCGTAAAGCCCGATGGGGCGTTCGCGCAAGGCGAGAGTTACCGCCTGAGGTTGAATCGGAATGATCCGGGCGACCGGGATGCGGCTTTTGCCGCGGGTGAGGATGACCTCTTCGCCGGCGAGAGCATGCTCGACGAGTCGGGACAGACTGGTTTTGGCCTGGTGCATGCTTGCCTTCACGAGACGGCTCCTTAGCTAATAATATACCGCATGTTAGCTAAGAAACTATCCATGGTTCAAGGCGTATGGTGCGGGCCGGGGCGCCGTCGGACCAAGGGTGAACCCAGGCTAGCGGTGGTCAATAGGCGAGTTTGAGGTCGATGGCCTTGCCATTGTCCTGGACCAGGGCGGTGATGCGGTGATGCTGGCTGTCGAAGTTGGTGGGGATGGGGTTGGTGGGGGTTGTACCGGTCAGGGTGCTGGCACCGGTGGCTGGGCGGGTTGCGCCGTAGACCTCGATGGAGAACTGGTTCCACCAGGGCTGGAAGGTGCCCTCGCGGGGGCTGATGTGAACGGTGAGTCCGGCGGGGGTGAGCTGGCAGGAGAACTGAAGACGGAGGTATTCGCCCTTCTGGTAGGCGTAGCTGAGGCCGTCGTCGAGGTAGAGGCTGCCGTCGCAGGGCTGCTGTTTCTGGCGTGAGGCGACGGGTCCGTCAGGCGGGTAGACACGGAGGGTGAGCGGTCCGGAGGGTTTTTCCTCGGTGCTCTGGACGAGCGGCTGGACGGGGATGATGGAGCCGCCGCGGGCGAAGACGGGAAGCTGGTCGATGGTGGGGTGGAGGGTGACCTGTAGGTCCTGGTCGGGGATGTTGTCGTTGCCGATGCGGATGTTTTCCTGGCCGTCGGCGCGGACGGCGGCACCGGTCCAGTAGTCATACCAGCCGACGGGCGGGAGGACGGCCTGGTAGTTGTCGAGCATGTCGGGGTATGGAGAGGGCGCGATGAGGAGATCGGCGCCGAGGAGGAACTCGCTGCCTGAGTTGAGGTCGAGCGGGTGGCCGTCGCGGCTGGCGTCGGGGAATTCAAGGAAGAGCGGGCGCATGATTGGGATTCCGGTGCGGCTCATCTCCTCGGCGGCGGTGTAGATGTAGGGCATGAGCTTGTAGCGCTGTTCGATGAAGTGTCGGCGCAGGTCGAGGTCCTGAGTGGTGCCGTCGGCCCACGGCTCCTGGGGGTTGGTTCCCATGGAGGTGTGGTCTCGGTCGATGGGGTGGAAGGCGGCGATTTCCAGCCAGCGGGTGAGTAGCTCGGGCTGGGGCGAACCGGCGAATCCGCCCACGTCGGCCCCGGACATGGCAAAGCCGCTGAGGCCAAGGTTGAGAAGCTGGGGGGTGGTCTGGCGGAGATGGTTCCAGGTGCTGGAGTTGTCGCCGGTCCAGGTGGCGGCGTAGCGCTGGCCCCCGGCGTAGCTGGCGCGGGTGAGCACGAAGGGACGCGTGTCCGGGGCGAGCTTGCGCAGGCCCTCGAAGGTACCGCGGGAGTTTTCCATGCCGAAGACGTTGTGAATTTCCAGGTGATTGGCGGTGCGTTTGGCAAATCCCGGCTCGTCGATGCGGTGCCGGACGTTGTCGGGCATGGTTTTGGAGGCGACCTGGAAGACGGATGGCTCGTTCATATCGTTCCAGAAGCCAGCGACACCGTCGTGGACGAATTCCGAGTAGAGTGTGCCCCACCAGTCGCGGCTGGCTTTTTGGGTGAAGTCTGGGAAGACGGCTGGGCCGGGCCAGACGACGCCAGTGTAGACGGAGCCGTCGGGATTATGGACGAAATGGTCGCCCGCGATGCCCTCGTCGTAGGGCTTGTAGCCCTGGTGGGGCAGGTTGGCGAGGTGGAGATCGGTGATGAGGATGGTGTGGAGGTGCTGGGCCTGGAGATCTTTGATCATTTGCTCGAAATGAGGAAAGCGTTCCGGATCAACAGTAAACGGACGGTTCTTGAACTGGTAGTCGATGTCAAGGTAGATGGCGTCGGCGGGAATGCGTTCGGAGCGGAGCTTGCTAGCGATGCTGCGGACGACGGACTCGGGGTAGTAGCTATAGCGGGATTGCTGGAAGCCGAGGGTCCACATGGGTGGGAGTGGGGTGGGTCCGGTGAGCCAGGCCCACTCTTCCACTACAGCTTTAGGGGTTGGACCGTAAAGCAAGTAGTAATCAAGAGGTCCGTTTTCTGCTCCGAAGGAGTATCCGTCGTGGATTTCCTTGTTGAAGTCGAAGCTGGTGCGCCAGGTGTTGTCGAGGAAGAGGCCGCCGGAGATGCCTTTGCGGAAGGTGAGGAAGAAGGGGATGGATTTGTAGATGGGGTCGGTAGATTCCTGCCAGCCGTAGGCGTCGGTGTTCCAGTTGGCGAAGGCTTCGTTGCGTCGGTCGAGCGGGCCAGGCTTGTCGCCGAGGCCGAAGTAGTGCTCGTCGTCGGGGGAGCGTTTGTAGACGCGGAAGCTGGAGCCGTGGAACTCGATGGGATGGTCGGGGATGTCCTGGGCGAGGATATTTCCGTCGAGATCGGTGACGGTCATGGCCATGGATTTTCGTTCGATGGAGACGCGGAGGCGTGCGGTGTGGAAGCCGACGGATTTGCCGTTGGAGTCCTGCTGGACGGGGACGGCGGCGGCGCGGGCATTGGCGAGGACGGCCCATGAGGCATCTTCGGGGAGAGTTCCGGTGGCACCGACGCGGACGCGGAGCAGGTCGTCGCGGAGAGCGGTGATCTGCATGACGGCGGCACCGGAGTGGAGTTCGATGCCGTTGGGCATAGGCTGAGCCGAACTCACGTGGTTGAGCAGAATGGGTTGAGCGGAATCTGCTGCCGGGGCTGAGTTGGCTGAGAAGGCCAGGGGCGCAGCCAGTGCGGCGAGAATGAGCGCGCCGGATGCGGCAGACAAGACAGGCGGGCGCACACACGAGAGGTGCGGGACGGGACGACGACAGGACGGCATAGGGACCTCAGAAAAGTAGAGCCAGCGTTACCGGAGAAGGATAGCCGATTTGGGGCCTGATTCGGCGCATAGGGTGAAAAACCATGCAGGTTTTTGCCACTTACCGGGTTTCGTTCCGATACATTTCAAGCCGCTGGACGAGCTATTCCGACCGCTGGTGGAGTTTTTCCGTGGTGGCGAAGGAGTTCGCGGAGGATGGTTGGCAGGAGGGCGTTATGCCAAAGACAAAGAAAGACCATTTGCAGAAGGATGCCGGAGGTCGGTTTCCGCACGGAGTTTGGATGAGGGGAAACTGGATGATTGGAGCGGCGATGTTGCTGTTGGCGGTGTTCACTCGAACGACGCAGGCGGCGGAAACTCTTGCCGTGCTTGAGCACCCGGCCTTTGTGGTGAAGTCAGTGGGCAGCGGCCAGGCGGTCATCCTGATTCCAGGCTTGTCCTCTTCCGCGAGTACGTGGGACGGGACGGTGGATCACCTGAAGGGTAGGTTTCACTGCATTACGATCAACCTCGCCGGCTTTGCCGGAGTTGCTCCGGTGCCGGGAGTTACGCTGGCGATTGTCCGCGATCAGCTTGCGGCATACATTCAGAGCGCACATCTGGATCGTCCGATCCTCATCGGTCACAGCCTTGGAGGTTCGATCGCGCTGGACCTTGCAGCTCGGAATCCAACGCTGGTCGGTCCGGTGGTTATTGTCGATTCGCTGCCCTTCATGGCACAGGCATGGTTCGGTGTGGATTCGCTGGACGCAGCACAACCAACCCTGGTGCAGATGGGAGCAGGAATGCGCGCCATGAGTGGGGATCAATGGAAGGCTTATGTGCAATCCGGAGCAACAACGCGGACGCTGGCGACCGCACCCGCCGATCAGCAGAAGCTGGTGGATTGGGGACTGAGTTCCGACCAGAAGGCGGTGACCGATACGATGATGGAAATGCTGGACGAGGACCTTCGAGCTGAGTTGAAGAATATCCAGACGCCAGTCCTGGTGATCGGCACCTGGGCGGGCCTGGAGGCACAAGGTGTCACACGCGCTTCGGTCACGAAGCTCTTCGAGGAACAGTATGCCGGGGTAAAGAATCTTGATCTGGTGATAGCGGAAAAAGAGAGACACTTTGTGATGTGGGACAATCCGAAGTGGTTTGACGCGACAGTCGATGGATTCCTGAACAAGACCGCAGCGACAGACAAACGCACTGGGGAGTGACATAGGAGTTGCTCCAGGACGTTTCATGACACTCCGGGACAAGGAGCCGGCGATGCAGATAACCAGAGAAAGAGAGAGGAATGGAACGGGAGTTGACGGCAAAGTCGGCTCCCGGGTGTATTGGCTGTGCCAGTTGCTGGGCTGGGGTGGCTATGGCCTGATCTACTTCGGAGTTGTACTGGTGCCGCTGCATCAGGCTGGATGGCGGCAGGTAGTATCGGACGCAGCCTACTGCGCGGCGGGACTGGGTGGCACCCATCTGCTCCGTGGCGTGATGCAACAACAGAGATGGCTGCAACGGGAAGCGCGAACCCTGTTGCTGAGGCTGACCGGTGCATCCGTGTTCCTGGGCGCAGTTCAGGCGGTCGTGCTCGATGCATTCCTGGTGATGTTTCGTCTGATCGAGGGGCGGGACGTTGCGCAGCTACCGGCAGCCCTTGCCATTACCACTTTTTTCAGCGCGATTTTGATTGGATTATGGCTCGCGATCTATTTTGTTGTCGTCTCTGCACGGAGCCGGCGACGCGCGGAGATGGATCGACTGAGCGCCGAAGTGATCCTGCAGGAAACGCAGTTGAAAGCACTTCGGCAGCAATTGAATCCTCATTTTCTTTTCAATTGCCTGAACAGTATTCGCAGCATGATCGAGGAAGATCCGGCACGAGCTCGTGAGATGCTAACTCGTCTGGCCGACCTGTTGCGTTATGCCCTGCAGACAGGCGAGCAGGGAACCGTAACCTTTGCGGAAGAACTCAAGGTGGTGGACGATTATCTCGCACTTGAATCGGTGCGACTGGAAGAGCGGCTGATCCTGGAGAAAAGCATTGAAGAGGCAGCGCTTGCCACGTTGTTTCCGGCGATGATGTTGCAGGGGATGGTGGAGAATGCAATCAAGCATGGCATTGCCCAGTTGCCCAGCGGAGGAAGACTGGCGATCGAGGCGCGATGCGACCACGACCAGCTTGTAGTGACGGTGGAGAATACAGGCCAACTGAGCGCAGCGGCGAGGCAGGGCGGAATCGGCCTTAAGAATGCTCTTGCGCGCCTGCAACTTCTCTACCAGAATCGCGCTGGAATCGAGATGTACGAGTCGGAAATGGCGTCGGTTGTGGTTCGGCTGTGGCTGCCGATGGGTCAGAATCCGGCTCGGAGCGGCGATGGGAGCCAAAGATGAAAGCTGTGATCGTGGAGGATGAGCGACTGGCCAGGCAGGAGCTGCGGCGTCTGCTTGCCGACCATGGCGATGTGGAGATTCTGGCTGAGGCGCGTAATGCCAGCGAAGCGCGTGAGATCGTCGAGCGGCTGGAGCCGGAGCTGATCTTTCTCGACATCGAAATGCCGGGAATGAGCGGCATCGAATTGCTGGCAGAGATGGCAGATCCGCCGGAGACCATCTTCACCACGGCGTACAGCCAGTATGCGCTGCGAGCCATTGAATTGAACGCGGTCGATTACCTGATGAAGCCGATTTCACCCCAGCGCTTATGCGAGGCGCTGGATCGTGTTCGCATGCGAATGCAACAAAAGGCTGCGGATCTTCCGGTACAGGTGAGTGCGATGAGTGCACGGAAGGCTCCTGGTGTCATCGAAGAGCCGTTGCGGCAGTTTTTCGTGCGTGACGGGGAGCAGTGCTGGCTGGTTGCGCCGCGTGAGATTCGCCTGCTCCGTTCGGAGGGAAATTACACTCGAGTCTGCTTTGGCGTCCACCAGCCTCTGGTTCTTCGGCCACTTTTGCGCATTGAAGAGCGACTTGATCCTGGAATTTTCTTTCGCGTGAATCGCTCTGAGTTGATCAATCTGCAATGGGTGCAATCGATTGCACCGGAGGGGGACGGACTGTGCATCACTTTGCGCGGCGGGCCGGAAGTTGCCGTCTCGCGGCGGCAGACTCGGCTGTTGAAAGAGCGTCTGGAGTTGTGATCCGAAGAAAGATTCCGCCAGGAGGCTTTGCCTTGCCAATGCTATACTTCCGAAGGCAGCGATGGCGGCTGCGGAACGACTTTGTGAGCTGAGGTTTCTATGTCCGGCCATTCGAAATGGGCCACCATCAAGCACAAGAAGGGCGCGCTCGATGCCAAGCGCGGCAAGATATTCACGCGGTTGATCAAAGAGATTTCAGTCGCGGCAAAGGGCGGCGGCGGAGATCCTGACGGGAATCCGCGGCTGCGCGCTGCGATCCTGGCGGCGAAGGCCGAGAACATGCCTGCGGACAACATCAAGCGGGCGATCCAACGGGGGACGGGCGAGCTGGAAGGCGCGTCGTATGAAGAGATTTCGTTCGAGGGTTACGGGCCGGGCGGCGTGGCGCTGATTGTGGACACGCTGACGGACAACCGGAATCGGACCGTGAGCGAGGTTCGTCATGCGTTTTCGAAGCATGGCGGGAATCTGGGCGAGTCCGGGTCGGTGCGATTCATGTTTGGCAAGAAGGGCGTGATCGGGATCGAGAAAGCTGCCGCAGACGAAGAGAAATTGATGGACATGGTGCTGGAGCATGGCGGCGAAGACCTGAATGATGAAGGGGATACGTGGGAGATATTGACGGATCCATCGAGCTTTGAAGCGGTGTCGAATGCGGTGAAGGCCGCTGGAATTGCGACGGTGATGAGCGAGGTGACGATGGTTGCGACCACGTATACAAAGCTGGAAGGCGCACCTGCGAATCAGATGATCCGGTTGCTGGATGCGCTGGAGGAGCTGGACGACGTGCAGAACGTGTACTCGAACTTTGACATGGACGCGGCAGAGATGGAAGCTGCTGCTGGCTGAGGCGCAGACACTGCCGCTGAAACGCAGCGATGAGGCAACGAGGCCGCCAGAGCAGGCGGCCTTTTCTGCGCGAGACGGTGCTCCTGGTCCGAGATTTCTGCATCGAAGGATGAGTGAACGAAGACCAGCGATGGGGATGTAGCCTGCCTGGCAATAATTCTGAAATTGAGGAGCGGAAATTGACGGGAGTGGCAGGTTGGATGCGGATTGCGGTGACGGGCGCGCTGCTGATGGGGTTGAGTGTGGCGGCGCAGGAAAATCCAGGAGCCAAGGCATCAGCGGACCGGACGTTGCCGGAAAATCCGGCGGCGGACGTGAGGACGCACAAGCGGTGGGAATTTGGCCCGGTGCTGAACGGCGGGAACGGTTTGTATGACCGATCAAGCTATCACTTTGTGTGGGCCGGGGTTCAGGGGGGCAAGGCGCTGACGCCGGTGATTCACGCGGGGCCGTTGACTGGCCAGTTCGAGATGGCGGTGGAGATACTGCCGTTCTGGCAGGCTTATACCCCGGCACCGTACGCGCAGACGGTGATGGTGAACGGGCAGCCGGTGGTGCAGAATTACGGCGGCGGGACGTTTCGCGGGGCGAGCGTCGAGCCGGTGATCTTTCGCTGGAATTTCGTGACGCCGTCGAAGCGGTTTACACCGTGGTTTCAGGCTGCGGGTGGAGTTTTGTACACGACACACAAGTTCCCGCCGAATCTGCTGGTGCCGAAGGGAACGCCGGGCGGGACGTCGGTATTCAACTTTACGCCGCAGGGCGGGATCGGGTTTCACTACTTTACGCGGGCGAAGCGGTCGATCGATGTGGGGCTGAACGCGGTGCATATCTCCTCGGCTTCGCTGGGGGACAAAAATCCGGGAGTGAATTCGAGCTTGCAGTTGCAGATTGGTTATACGTGGTGGAAGTAGGGATGGACGAAGCGATTGTGGAGTGTGTTCCGAATTTTTCGGAGGGCACGGATGAAGCGGTGGTGCGGTCGATCATATCGGCGATGCGAGTGGAGGGAGTGCGCTTGCTGGACTGGTCCATGGACGCGGATCACAACCGGTCGGTGGTGACGGTGGCGGGCGCGCCACGGGCGGTGGTGGAGTCGGCGGTGCGTGGGGTAGGCAAGGCAGTGGAGCTGATTGACCTGACGCGTCAGCGGGGGGTTCATCCGCGGATTGGTTCGGCAGACGTGGTTCCTTTTGTGCCCGTGCGCGGGGTGACGCTGGAGCAGTGCGCGCTGCTGGCTCGGCAGACGGGTGCCGAGGTTTGGCGCAGGTTTGATGTGCCAGTGTATCTGTACGGAGCGGCAGCGGCGCGACCGGACCGTGCGAATCTGGAAGAAATTAGACGGGGACAGTTTGAGCGGTTGCGCGAAATGGTCAGGAGAGAAGCAGCGCGGAGGCCGGACGTTGGCGGGCCTGAGCTGCATCGGACGGCGGGCGCGACGGCGGTTGGAGCGCGGCAGTTTCTGGTGGCGTTCAACATCTATTTCGACACAGCGGACGTATCCATAGTGAGAACGCTGGCGAAGGAGATTCGTGCGTCGTCTGGCGGCCTGGCTGGCGTGAAGGCGATGGGTGTGCTGGCGCAGGGCCAGGCGCAGCTTTCGATGAATATCACGGATTTGAGGACGACGCCGGTCGCGACGGTCTATCGCCGGGTGTGTGAGCTGGCGGATGGGAACCGTGTGGAACCGATGAAGGCGGAGCTGATTGGCCTGGTACCGGAGTCTGAGTGTGAGCGGGACAGCGATTGGCTGCGTCTAATAGATGGGTTCGATCCCGCGACGAAGGTGATCGAGCGGCGGCTGGAGATTCCCGAGGAATGGCCTGAGGATGTAACGGTCGCATAAAAGTTGACAGAATGCAGTCCGAAAGCGCGGTAGAACGGGAACACGCTGGAGCAGGAGAAGGACTGAGGAGGAATGGTTTGTTGAATCTGAGTAACGGATTGAGAGTTTCATCGGTGGCTGGCCTGCTTGCTCTGGCAAGCGGGGTTGGGTTTGGGGCGCAGTTGTCGTCGGATGCGCGGTCGGCGATTCCGTATGATGTGCAGCAGATGGTGGTGGTGGACTATCGGGTCATGCAGAATTCGCCGGTGGCGATGCAGTTGCGCGGTCAGGTTATGCCGCCGGAGTTGAAGCAATTGGAGGAATCTCTGCAGAAGGCGGGGTTGAATGATAACCACGATCTGGATCAGCTTGCGTTTGTGTTGTACCGGACAACGCCGGGCGGGGAAGAGGTTCAAACGGTTGGGGTTGCGCAGGGTCAGTTTCCCGTGCAGGACGTGTTGGCGAACTTTCGCAAGCAGCGATTGAAGCCGACGGTGGTTCGCGGGACGAATATCTATCCGCTGGGCGCGACAGGGATGAGCGTGGTGTTTCTGGATGAATCGACGATGGTCTTTGGCGGGCTGCCGTCGGTGAAGAAGGCGCTGGATGTGCGGGATGGCCTGGCGCAGGGATTCCTGACCAATAACAGCATGATGGACGCGATGAAGAGCGTGGACAGCCAGCCGCTGTGGAGCATTCTGGACCAGAAGGGCACACAGACGATGATGAAACAGGTGTTTGGCCAGATGGGCCAGATGGCCGGTTCGGTGTCCGACTTCGATACGGTGAAGAAGCTGCTGGTGGATAGCTGGTACTCGATGGATTTTCAGCATGGAGTGCAGTTTGATCTTGCTGTGCAATCGACGGATAACTTTGCGGTGGCGACGATCTCGTCACTGCTGAATGCGGCGGTTCTTTACAAGAAGATGAGCGGCACGGACAGCGAAAAGATGGCGCTGGACGGAGCGCGGGTGAGTTCGAGCGGTGGAAGGTTGAACATCCACTTTGGCGCTTCGGACGATCAGTTCCAGGCGCTGTTGAAGTCGGATATGTTCCAGAGCATGGTGCATTGATGGATTGAACGATCATCCCAAGAGCGTGGATCGAAGTGCCTGAATAGAAAAGCGAAGCCGGTTGGGGCTTCGCTTTTCTGTTTTTATGGGGAAAATCATTCCGCGTTGACGGCGTCTTCCGAGGAGTCGAGGCTGGGCGGGCGATGTTGCGGGAGTTGGTGTCTCAGGTAGGGTCCGGCAAAGCGCTCGACGCGGTTTCGGCCCTTTGCCTTGGCATCGTAGAGAGCCTGATCGGCGCGTGAGACGAGTTCGTGTGGCGCGTGTCCTCGCCGCGGGACCATGGTGGCGCAGCCGATGGAGATGGTAACGAATCCGAGGTCGGAGTGCTGATGGGGAAGTCTTCGATTGCGGACGGCCTGGCAGATTTCTTCGGCAATGCTGGAAGCGCCGTGGATGTCGGTGCGGGGCAGGATGACGGCAAACTCTTCTCCGCCATAGCGGGCGACCAGATCGGCGGGACGGCGGAGGACATCGAGGGCGGACTCGGCGATCTGCCGGAGGCAACTGTCGCCACGGGGGTGGCCGTAGGTGTCGTTGTAGAGCTTGAAACGGTCCACATCTATGAATAGCAGGGAGAGCGAAGCCTCTTCGCGGAGGTTGCGACGCCATTCCGAGGCGAGGACCTCGTCGAAGCGTCGGCGATTGGCAATGCCTGTGAGGGCATCGACGATGACGAGATTTTCCATGGCGTGGTAGGCGGCCTGGAGTTTTTCGTCGGCGAGTTTGCGTTCGTTGATGTCGCGGACGAGGTTCAGATAGCCGAGGGGCTGATTGTTGGCCGGGTCGCGATAGACGCGGAGACTGGCCTCGGCCCAGAGGTAGTCGCCATCGCGCTTGCGGACGCGGTATTCCAGGGTGCCTCCGTCTGAGCCGGCTTTGAGTGCGCGGATGGCCATTTCGAGTTCGGCGAAGTCCTGAGGGTGAACGATGTCGTGATAGGTGTGGCCGATCAACTCCTCGGGTGACCACCCGGTGACGGCTGTGACACCGGGCGAGACGTAGGTGCGCCGCCCGTCGAGGTTGGCAAGGATGATGACATCGCGCGAGGTGTCGGTGACGAGCTTGTGGAGGGCTGCGACACGGTATAGCTGCTTCTGGACGCGATTGAGATTGTTGAAGACGATGGAAATGGCGTAGAGGGTGAAGAGTTGGGCGGAGAGATAGAGCTGAAAGAGAGCGGCTCTGGATTTGTTCTGGAGTGCGCCGGAGAGGGCGAGCGGGCCGCTGTGATGGACGGTAAACCAGCCTCCTATGGCTGCAATGGCCAGGGTGCAGGCCGAGGCCCAGCCGATATTGATCTGGATGAGGACGAGAACGAGGAACGGGAAGGTAAGAAACAGCAGCGGGAAGCGGCTCTGGCTGAAGACGCAGACGGCGACGGCGAGCAGGAGGGCGGGATATATCCAGCGCAGTCTGAGCGAGGGTAGCTTGTGTCTTCGCGAGCCGAGGATGGCGACAATGGCCGGGGTGACGCTGGCGATGCCCAGCAGGTCAGAGAGTATCCACGACAAAGCGCTGGAGAGGAAAGACTCATATCCTGTCGCCTGGTTGTGGATGCCGTTGAGTATGGCGGGGATGAGCGGGCCGCAGACGCAGGCGTAGGCGAAAAATCGGAGGAGGTAAGGAATGCTGGTGAACTGCGGCAGGCGGGTAGATTTAGGCCTGAGGAGCTGCGCTCCGATGATCACCTCGATGAGGTTGAGAGCATTGAAGAATAGGTTTCGCGACAAGGATTCGTGGATGAGCCAACTGCCGAGCAGGAGACCGAAGAATCCGGCAAGCAGGTAGCCCGGCCATCGCCAGCGGGGGGCGAGGAGCAGGACGGCAAGCAGGATGCCGTTGGCGAACCAGATGATGTTGAAACCGGAGGGGTCCGAGTCGTAGTTGTGGGCGCAGAGGATGGCCAGCACCATGGCGCAGATGAGGGCGAGCATGCGCGCGAGATAGGCATGGCTGCGGGTAAACCGCCTGAAATTGGGAGGAATGGTCAATGCAATCCCCTGATCCGAGTCTCCTCACGCCGAAACAATCCCCTGAGCGCGCTGATCAATTCACTGAGTCACTGAGCAATGCCCGCATTCAGCAATGCCTGGCATTGTGGAATACAGGATTTTAGAACTCGAAATGGCGCTGAACTTGTTATCGGCAGACACTGGCTACGCATTGATCCTCAGGCGAGGAAATACGAGAAAAAGTCTGCTTGGGAGCCGGAGCAAGTGTATCAGGGGAATTGTCCGGAAACAGTACAGTTTTGAAATATATTGCACTGAGCCGGGCAGGCTTGGGCGAGGGGGTCAATGAAAGGCGAAGTGATTGCCGTGTTCCAGGGTGAGCTGGGCGTTGAAGAGGACTTGGTTGCGCGGCAGAAGCTGGATGGAGATATTTCCCTGTTGATTTTCCTGGAGGACTGGGCCATCGACGCGGACGGTTTCGCCGAGGGGAGCGGCGAATTGGGCATGGATTTTGCCGGAGCCGCTGATCTTGAGGCGGTAATTGTAGGTGGCACCGGGGGCGAGCGAGTTGATGCCAAAGCTGGCGGAGGGATAGTCGATTTCGAGTTCGTGGGCGGTTTCGCCGGAGAGGTTGAGGACCGAGACATTGACCCAGTAGGACTGGTAATTTTTGCATCCGGAAAAGAGCAGGGCAATGACAGCAGGCACGAGTGCCAGCCGCGAGAGATTACGAAGCCGCATGGGGCGTCTCCTCCTGGTGTGCCGTGGTGGAAGACTGCTCAGCGGATGCCAGTTTTCTTTCGATTGAGGCGAGGCGGCGGACCAGGTCGGGCAGTCGCTGGAAGGCAGCCACGGCGCGAAGCCAGGCGCGGTTGTCAAAGGCGGGCGAGCCGGAGAGCATGCGCCCGGCTGGCACGTCGTGGGAGACGCCGGATTGGGCGGTGAGGATGACGCCGTCGCCGAGTGAGCAGTGGCCGGCGACGCCCGCCTGGCCCGCCAGAATGGCGTTGTCACCGACGGTGGAAGAGCCAGCGAGGCCAGCCTGAGCGCAGACGAGGGTGTTTTTGCCGATGCGTGAGCCGTGGCCGATCTGGACCAGATTGTCGATCTTGGCGCCGTCGTTGATCAAGGTGTTTCCGACCGTAGCGCGGTCAATGCAGGCGTTGGCCTGAATATCGACGTGGGAGCCGATGAGAACGGGTCCGGACTGTGGGATTTTATGCCAGCGTCCGAATTCATCTTTGGCAAAGCCGAAGCCGTCTGCTCCGACGATGGCTCCGTTTTCGAGGGTGACATGGTCGCCAAGCTGGCAGCCCTCGCGGACAACGGCGTGGGCGTGGGCGAAGAAATGGTCTCCGATGGTGACGTCGCGATAGAGGACGACGTGAGGCAGGATGGTGGCGTTTGCCCCGATGTGGACATTGGCCGCGAGGACAGCGTAGGCACCGACGTGAGCGCCGGGACCAAGCGAGGCGGAGGGATCGATGACCGCAGTGGGGTGTATGCCCGCAGCGTAGGCGGGAGGTTGATAAAAGAAGGCAAGAGCCTGGGCGAAGGCGAGATAGGGATTGTCAAGCCGGAGGGTAGGGATGTCGAGGTCGGGAAAATCCGGGGCGACGAGAATGGCTGCGGCGCGGGTGGAGCGCGCAAGGGCGCTGTATTTGGGGTTGGCGACAAAGGTGAGTTCGGATGGACCGGCGTCTTCAAGGCCGCGCACTGCGGTAATGACGATGGATCCGTCGCCGTGTAGGGTAGCGTGTAGCCGCTCGGCCAGTTCCGCGAGGGTCATGAGTCGATTGTAATGGATGGGGAGCGGAATGGCCGCGGTGGGATTGTGGGCGGGAAGATGTGGTTGATTTTCCGAGACTTTCGGTTTTCGTCGGCATCCAAGGGGATTGATCGGGTTGTTGGCGGGTGCGGATGCGAGTAGCCAAGAGAGTTGGGTTGTGATAACGTACTTTGGTTGCTGGGTGCAAGGCTTGGAATTTCAAGGGTTCAATAGCCATTGATTTGATTGATGTTACGGGAAATTTTGATCGCGGGGGCGTATCTTTCAAGATGCCAGACTATATCTATCTGTTGGAAAATCGGCTGAGTGCGGCGCAGCAATCGGCGCTGCGGGCGGTTCGGGAGTTGACGCGAGCGGCGCAGATGCCGGTTTTTCTGATCGGGGACGCGGTTCGCGACCTGACGAGCGGGAATTCGGTGCGCGAGCTTGAAGTGGTCGTTCACGGGAATGTTTGCGAACTGAAGAAGTCGATTTTGGCAGCCGGCGGCGTTCTTTGGGGCGAGAACACGGCGGCGCGACGGCTGTATCTGCGGTTCCCAGGCAGCGTTCGGCTGGACCTGACAAGCGCGCGGAAGACGGACTACCCGAAGTGCGGCAAGCCTGTGTATACGTGGGCGAGCATCCATGAGGACCTGCGATCACGCGACTTCACGGTGAATGCGATGGCCATCTCCCTCAACGATGGTTCGTACGGATTGCTGATGGATCCGACCAACGGGGCGGCGGACATCGAAACGCGTCATCTGCGGCTTGTGTCAAATTATGGATTTCTGGAGGAGCCGGCGCGGCTGATTCGTGCGGCGCGGCTGCGGGTTCGCCTGGGCTTCGAGCTGGAGGAGCGGACGGCGAGGCGCTACGAGAATGCCAGGGCGGAAGAGATCATCGGGCAGTTGTCGGACGAGGAGCGGAGCCGCGAACTGGAGCAGATTGGCCACGAGGAAGAGCCGCTGAAGGTGATGGATGCCTATGAGTCCGACGGCTGGATGAAGGCACTGTTTGCGGGCTGGACGAGCGCGAAGGCGGATGCGGAGAAACTGCGCGCCCTGCATGAACTGTCGATCGAGTTGCAGGTGCAGGGAGTGTATCCGGATGTTTCGGCGGCTCAGATGCAGCTTTTGACGGCAAAGGTTTCCGCCAAGGACCTGGCCGAGTTGAAGAAGGCGATGCTTCGTCCGGGATTTGTGGCGGAGTGGAATGGGCTGGATCAGAGCGCTGCGGAGTTCTCGAAGGTGCTGCTGGCGAAGGAAAATGCCAAGCCGTCGGCAGGGTACACGCTGTTTACCAGCTACGCGCCGGAGGCGGTGCTCTGGCTGGGGTTCACCAGCAAACAGGCAGCGGTTCAGGAGAAATACCGGAGTTTTCTGAAAGAGTGGCCGCTCTCCCGGCAGCGGATTCCACACAGCCTGATGCTGGAGATGCGGATTACGCCCGAGTTGGCTGGGTACGCGGAGTTGGTGCAGAAGATGTTTCTGGAGCTGCTGGATGGCGGGTTGACGACGGTGGAGGAGATGCGCGCATTCCTTGAGCCATTCTCGCCACCTGCGCCGCCACCGCCGGTGACGATCAAGCGAAGCCGCGCGAAGAAGTCAACCGAGGCCAGGGTGAAGGTTCGGGTGGACGACGACGACGAGGACGAGTTGGAAGGCGAGGACGCGGAAGACGTTGATGGGCTGGAAATCGACGGTGACGATATGGACTTCGCGCTCGGAGACGGCGAGGATCGGACGCTGCTGACGGAGACCGAAGGCGACGACGATGACGTGTTTGCACGCGCGACGGTAAGCGACGATGTGGAGATGGCCGAGGATGACGGGGACGAGAGCGAAATAGTCGAGAGCGAGGAGTATCCCGATCCACCTCGCGGCGGCAAGGTGGGCAAAAGCGCCGGAGCTGGCCGAAGTGCGGCGAAAGCCGTGGGAAAGCAGGCACCGGGCAGGTCCGGCACTGGGAAGGCGAAGTCCTCGACGACGGGCAAGAGTGAGAGGCGGGTCACGGAATCCAGGCCGTCGGCGAAGGTTGAAGCGAAGCCCACTTCGAAGGCCGGGCCAGTCAAGATGCCGTCCGAGAAAGCTGTTTTGGTGAAGGCCCCAACCAAGACCCCCGCCAAGGCTGCGGCGAAGACCCCTGTTGCGGCTTCGCGGGACGGGAAGAACACGAGCCGGTCAGCTAAAGCGCCGGTGAAAGCTGCGCCGGGGCGAGATGCGGTGTCACGCTCTGCGAAGAAGTTGGCTGCCCCGGCTGCCAAATCGGCGAGCAAGTCTGGTACAGCGGGAAAGGCTGCCGTCAAGCCGGAGGCTCGACCCTCCGCAGCTCCATCCAAGTCGTCGTCAAAGGCTGCCCGGACGCCTCAGAGACCTGTTCCCGCCGTGAAAAAGGCGAGCAAGGTGGCGACGAAGGCTATTTCTAAAGGGTCAGGTTCGTCAGGGAAATCAAGCGCCGCCAAAAAAGGGAAGAAGCGGTAGACAAAGTCTGATGCGTTTCCTGCGCGTTGCCTCGATGTTGAATTCTGATTGATTCCGCTGATCTCATGCGCGGGTTGAAGCCTGTACATTTCAGGAAGGCAGACTTGTCAGGCAATCAGACTTCTTCAGAGACTCCCGTGGGCCTACTCAGAATCAGCGGGTTCCGGATTTCCTTTTGGAGCGCGTCTCTTCTCTGGTCCGGTATAGACTTCGCCGCCTGGGCTGCGTTCCCCCCTGGGATGGCGCTGTCTGCTGAAGAACTGGTGGTGACAGTTGATGCACTCCCAGGGGTAAAAGCCGAAAAGATAGCGGATGCGATGGATGAGCCTGGGCAGGCGTCGCGTGCGACGGGTGGATGCGGAACCGCAGTGCTTACAGACGGGACGCATATTGGAATACCATCCTGACGGCTTCGAAGCAGGCCGGAATTGCTGAAATAATGGGGTCAAAAGCCGGAATTCAAAAGATTTCACTCTACTTAGACAACAATCCTGTACATCCGATTACAGCATATATTAGCGAAGTTTCAGCCCGGATGGACAGCGAAAAGACGGAAATCGTGTTTACCATGCTGCAAATGGGTAACTCATCGTGCTGCCTCCCCAAAACGGAAAGCGGAACGATGAACTCCTGGGGATAAGCGGATGTTCGAGGGCAAGTTTTCTGGATAGGTGCCGATAAGGATTCTGAGGTGAATTATGCCGACAGAGGCTCGTGAGATGGGTTTGCAGTTGGAAAGTTCAGGACTGGCGCATCAGATGGCTGTGAATGCGGACCGGCTGATGGTCTGGGTGGTTTGGTTTCTGTGGGCGGCGTCGTTTGGATTTGCCTGGATGCATGGGACGTGGTTGCTGTGGGGGCTGGTGGCGACTGGAATTTCGGGGATGGCGACGCTGATGTCGCGGTTTTCGCCGGGGAGCGTGGCGACGCGCCTGATGATGGCGGCTGCGCTGATGATGTACGCGGCGCTGTTGATCGACCAGGCGCATGGGGTGGTCGAGACGCATTTCGGCATCTTCGCGTTGCTGGCGTTTCTGCTGTATTACCGGGACTGGCGTCCAATCATACTGGGAGCGGCGGTGATAGCTGTACATCACGTGGTTTTTTACCTGCTTCAGGCGTGGGGCGCGCCGGTATATGTCTTCGAACATGCGGGAATGCCGATGATGGTGGTGGTTCATGCGGCGTACGTGGTGGTGGAGACGGTGGTGCTGGTGCGGATGGCGGTAGGTCTGCGCGAGGAGATGGAGGGAACCGTTGCGCTGGCTGCGCTGGGGGTCGCGGTGGATCGCGAGAAGGAAATAGACCTCGACCCGGAGCGCGTGGCCGGGGCAGGCGCTGCAGGACAGGGCGTGGCGGAGTTTCTGGAGCAGATCAGCGAGGCGATCCGGCAGGCGGCGTCGGTGGCGGTATCGATACGCGAGGCGTCGACGACGATGGCCCGCGCCTCGGGTGAAATGGTGGTGATACGCGACCATCAACAGGGGGACGTGGAGCGGGTGGTGGAGCTGGTGGGCCAGATGGATGTGGTTGCCAGTGAGGTGAGCGACCGGAGCCGGACGCTGGCGGTCGAGGCTGGGGAGTCGGCAGAGGCGGCGCTGGCGGCCGAGAAGTTGATCCGTGGAACGAGCGAAACGATCGAGCGGCTGGTAGGTTCCGTGGAGCAGACGGCGCGCCAGATGGGCGAACTGGAGACGGCGACGGAGCGCATTGACAGAATTGTGGAGATGATTGGCGGGATCGCGGGGCAGACGAATCTGCTGGCGTTGAACGCGTCGATTGAGGCGGCGCGGGCTGGCGACGCCGGGCGGAGCTTTGCCGTAGTGGCGCAGGAGGTGAGGCGCTTGAGCGAAAGTACACAGTCGTCGGCGGGGGAGATACAGGGGGTGGTTACGAGCCTGCGGGCGGCGGCGCAGGGGGCGAAGAGCATCTCGGAACAAAGCCGGAACGAGGCGGAGGACGGTGGACGGCAGATGCGCCATGCGTCGGAGCAGTTTCAGGCGGTAGCGGCGGGGCTGCCGCAGTTTGCCGCATCCATGTCGTCGTTGACCGAGGCGATGCGGCAGCAGCAGTCGCTGATGCAGATGATTGCGCAGCGGATGACGGAAAGCTCGCGGTATCTGGAACAGTCTTCCGGGACGGTGGTGGAGATTCGTGAAAGCGGAGCCTCGCTGGAGGCGATGTCGGGCAAG
>JAJZFR010000067.1 GCA_021805265.1 Acidobacteriota bacterium
CCCTCGGCAGCAACCGCTCGATCCGGAGCGGGCGGGCCGCGGCCAGGCGTCGGGGAGTCCCGCTCGAAATCCGACCCACGGCCATCGCGGGGGCACTGCGGCGGCACCGGGCAATGCGGCTGCGAAAGGGATGCCGCTCTTCGGAGACCCGGCACCCGGACACGCACCCGGGCATACTCCGGGTCATGCTTCTGGTCGCTCCTCCGGCTTTCTCACCAGTTGCGCCAACCCGGACTGTGCCAGCGGCTGGCTTCATCTCTGGCGGAGCCGTTCCGCGCCCATCTTCGAGGATGGCTGGAGCTGTTCGCTGGCTTGTACTCAGGCGCGGGTCGAGCTGGCGGTGCGTCGCGAGCTGGAGGGCCGCCGCAGCGAGTCGCCGGCGCATCGTCATCGTATCCCGCTCGGGCTGGTCATGCTCGAGCAGGGCTGGATCACCGCCGACCAGCTTCGCCGGGCGATCGAGGCGCAGAAGGCCGCCGGAGGTCAGGGTCGGCTGGGGAGTTGGCTGGTCCGGCAGCAGGGTGTCTCCGAACAACTGGTTACCCGCGCCTTGGGGTTGCAGTGGAGTTGCCCCGTTTTGCCGCTCGATTTTCACGATGCGCCCGCGCTCGCTCCCGCTTTGCCTCGGCTGTTCGTGGATGCCTTTGGTGCCTTGCCCCTGCGGGTCGCCGCAGGCAGGGTGCTTTATCTCGGCTTCGAGGATCGGCTGGACCCGGTGATGGCCTTTGGCCTCGAGCGGATGCTCGGGTTGAGGGTGGAGACCGGGGTGGTGCGCGGTTCCGAGTTCCGCGCCGCCCACACCCGGATGCTCAACGCCGCATTTCCGCGCACCGAGCTGCTCGAGGTCTCCTCCGAGGCGCAGTTGGGCCGCGCCCTGAGCCGCGTGATCGAGAAGGTGAAGCCGGTCCAATCGAGGCTGGTGCGTTTGCATGACTGCCTCTGGCTGCGGCTCTGGCTTGGCGCCCAGACGGGCCCCTTGCCGGAGGCCCACGGCGTCGAAGATGTCATCTGTTCGCTCGACGCGAATTGATGCTTTTCCGCGCCGGGAAATTCCGTCCGTCCGCTCATGCTTTCACGGCCAACGCCGATAACCGGCAAAGTGGGGGATCGAGAATGAGCGAGATGAGGGTATTGATCGTGGATGATTCATCGGTGATGCGGAAGATTGTCGAGCGCGCCTTGCGACAGGCCGGGCTGGACTCTCTGGTGGTGCTCGAAGCGGGCAGTGGCGTGGAGGGTCTCGAGGCATTGAAGACCAATACGGTTCAGTTGATCCTCTCCGACATCAACATGCCTTCCATGGACGGCCTCGAGTTTCTACGCCAGATGCGTGCGCAGAAGCTCGCCGACGGAGTGCCCGTCGTGATGATTACCACCGAGTCCAGCGAAGAGCATGTCAAGCAGGCGATTCTGGCGGGCGCGCAGGGTTACATACGCAAACCCTTCACTGCGGAGCAGGTCAAGGAGCGAGTTCTGCCATTGATTGCTGCGGCATGATCCTGCCGCTGCCGGATATTGCCACGGCCAGACAGCACTGCCAGATTGCACGGCCGGATTGTCTCTCGGGAAGCTGACAGTAGGCAACTCCGAACATCCGGACTGTGACTTCCGGGTTCTGGCGTCAGTAGGTCTTGGAACGCGGGTGAAGCGATGGTTCTGAATGGAATTCGAACAGGGGCCGGGCAGTGGGGAGCGCTGGCCCGAGAAACGGAGAGAGCAATGACGCAATCCTTGCGTGAAAGCATGCATTTAGTGTCGGACCCAGCCAATCTGCAATCCAGTGTCGAGGAGGTCTTCAACCTGATGCTTGGTGTGGACTGCCAGATCGTTACCCAGACGACCCAGGACCCGCGCGAGGCCGAGACCATCACCGCAGTGGTCGGTTTTGGCGGGCTGCTCAGCGGGGCCTGCGTCTTTCGTTCCGGCAGTTCGACCGCGTTGAAGATTGCGGCGCGACTCACCGGCATGGAGTTCACCGAGATGGACGATACGGTGAAGGACGCGATCGGCGAGATATGCAACATGCTGGCCGGAGCCTGGAAAGGCAAGGTTCCGGATCTATCCGCCAACTGCGGCCTCTCGATCCCGGCGGTAATCACCGGCAGCAGCTACAACATCCACGTCCAGGCCCCGGAGTTTCGTCTCCATCACACCTACCGTTTCGACGACGCGGCGTTTGAGGTCACCATCATCTGCGACGGCCTCCAGTAACCTTCTTCTACAGGAGGCGTCTGGGCGAGACCGCGAGCGTTGGTCAAAAATCCAGCCAGCCTTCGAAGATAAAGCCAGCCTTTGAACTTCCGCCCAGCCTTCTGTGGTAACGGTGGCTGGGGAAACCGAAAGCGGCGTCGATCCGCCGCTTTGTCGCCAGGCAATGCCATGCTGCCTTCGCTCCCCGCCTGTTCACTCTGAATCCCCTAATCTCCCACTCTCCTCTTTGGTCCTTCTGCTGCTTCTCTTTCGGAGCGTAGGGGGGCATCATGGACAGTGGTTACTATGCGGCGTATGCGGGTTATATGGCGCGAACCCAGGCGCTCGATACGGCAGCCTCGAACCTTGCCAACGCGCAGACCGTAGGCTACCGGGCCGAGCGGGAGAGCTTTCGCTCCATCCTGCTGGATCCGCTGGCGGGCAACTCCCAGCTTGGCTCTACCGTGAACAACTACGGCGTGGTCCACGGCGACCAGTTGGATATGAGCCAGGGCGCGCTGACGGCGACCGGCAATCCCCTCGACCTGGCCATTGAAGGCCAGGGATTCTTTGCCATCCAGACCTCTTCGGGTCTTCGTTACACGCGCAACGGCGGCTTCCATCGCGGCCAGAACGGCGTCCTGGTCACCGCCAGCGGAGAACCCGTGCTCTCGGCGCAGAACAGGCCGATCCTGGTGCCGCCAGGCGAGGTGACGGTGGGGGATGACGGCGTGGTCTCGGTCAATGGCGGGGCCGTCGCCAGCGTCGGGGTCTTCGCCTTTCCCGCCGGAACGGAGCTGACACCCGAGGGAACCAATCGCTACCGCGCGCCAGACAAGGTGACAACCACGCTCTCAACCAATGCCATGATTCACTCCCATGCCCTGGAGTCGGCCAATCAGGACCCCATCCAGGGCAGCATGAAGCTGATCGTCATGCAGCGTCAGGCGGAGACCATGCAGCGCGCACTCACCATTTTTCACACCGAGTTCAACAAGACCGCCACCGAGGAGCTGCCGCGCGTCTGAGTGGTTGAGTGGATGAATGGATGGGTGGGCGCGCGCCTCCGCCGATGGCGGCTCGCCTCCACCCTGCGGCAGCAACCCGGCAGTCAGCAATCGCAGCAATCGCGGCAGTCGGCCAGTCTTCGGGCAAGTGGTCAGGCAGTGGTCGGGCAGCGGGCAGGGCATCCGGCAGATCAGCCAGCAGATCAGCAATCCGGGAGAGCCGCCAGGGGCAGGAAGCGGTAAGTTTCACACAGGCAGAAGGCGAGCCAAACAAGAGCTACAGGAGATCACGATGATACGAGCCTTATACACAGCAGCCAGCGGCATGATGGCGCAACAGATGAACCTCGACACCATTGCCAACAACCTGGCCAACTCCTCGACCACCGGTTTTCGCCAGCTTCGCCTGCAGTTTCAGGACATGCTCTACCAGAACCTGATTACTCCCGGCGCGGCGCAGACCCAATCGACCATCTCCGCCGGTCTCCAGATCGGCATGGGCACGCTTCCTGCGGCGACCGAGGTCATCATGACCCAGGGCGAGCTGAACCAGACCAACAATCCGCTGGACATTGCCATTGAAGGCTCCGGCTTCTTTCAGGTGCAGCAGTTGAACGGCACCATCGCGTATACCCGCGCCGGGCAGTTCCAGTTGAATAACCAGGGCACGGTTGTGACCACCAACGGAGATACGCTGATTCCCACCATTACCGTGCCGCCGAATGCCACCTCGGTGACCATTACGCCCTATGGGGTGGTCAATGCAACCCTGCCGGGGCAGGCCAATCCCTCGCAGTTGGGCCAGATCCAGCTTGCCACCTTTGCCAACCCCGGCGGCCTCGAAAGCATGGGCGGAAACCTGCTGACGCAGACCCTGGCCTCGGGCGATCCGCTGGCAGGCAACCCTGGCGGGGTCGAGGGGCTGGGCCAGCTTCAGCAGGGATACCTCGAAAACTCGAATGTGGATGTGGTGACCGAGTTTGTCCAGATGGTGCTGGCGCAGCGCGCCTACGAGTCCAACTCCAAGGTCATCAAAGCCGCCGACAACATGTACTCCCAGGTCAACAACATGGCCCAGTAGTTCGTACAGGCAGGGTGTATGGAGCAAGATCAGTGGGAGGGAAGGGCGCAGATGGATGACCGTGTACAGACGAAGAGTGGCCGATCTGTCCGACCTGGGCTGTTGTGCCAGGTTGCATCGCTTTCCCTCGCAGTCACGGCTCTGGGCTGTTTTGTACCGGACGCCTTTGTACTGCCCGCCTCAGCACAGGGGAATCCTGCGGGAAGCAAGTGTCAGCGGGAGATACTCGATCCCGCTCTTGGCCTGAGGTGGCGCATGGTTGCCGACCCGGAACACCGAACCCGTCCGGCCCGGCTGGTGCTGGCCGGGACCGAAGCAGCCGGAGCAGCGGGGACGGCGGCAGCAGGCGCTAGCCTGGCAGTCTGTCCCGCCGGAACCGGGTCTCGATCAGCTCAAAGCATATCTCCGGCACCGCCCCAGGCGACTGCCGGTGTCTCCCCGAGCAGCCGGGGGATTCAACAGGAGGCTCGTCCGGTGACTCTTCCGGCGATTCGTCCGGTGATTCAGCCCGGAGATCATCTCATCGTTCTGCAGCAGGAGGACCGTCTCCTCGCCAGATTACCTGCGGTAGCGCTCTCGGCGGCGGTGCCGGGCCAGAGCATTCCTGTTCGACTGCGCATCGGCAACGGAGCGTTTGGCTCCTCTTCCGGGCGGGTGGTGGATGCAGTGGCGATGGAACACGGTCTCGTTCGATGGACATCAACGGTTGCGGGCGTCGGGATGGGGGCAGCGTGGTGAGCGAAAATGCGATGTGCGATGAGCCGGGAATGGGGCAAGGACCGGGGCACGGATCGGGGCAAGGATGGAGGCACAGGCCGAAGCAGGGTTGCCGCCGACGGATATTGCCTCGGCTGTTGGCACGGCTGACGGTCCGCCTGCTGCTCGGGCTTCTGCTTGGCCTGCTCCTTTCCTCCTCGCCCGACTGCGCGGCACTGTTCAAGAAAAGCAAGAAGCCGGGCCAGGCGACAACCAAGCCGACGCCCCCGGAGGTTGCCCTGAAGACCTACATCGAACGGGTTCGCGCCGAGCACGACGCCGAGCGGCTCACTCCAGGCTCGATCTGGAGCGACCAGGGCAGCCTGGTGCGGCTTTCCAACGACGCCAAGGCCACCAAGCTGCACGACGTGATCTCGATCGTGGTGACCGAGAGTCTGGC
>JAJZFR010000026.1 GCA_021805265.1 Acidobacteriota bacterium
ACGTGGTGGGCAAGGCAGGAGTCGAGCAGACCTACGACGAGCTGCTGCGCGGGCAGGACGGCTCGATGGACGTGATCGTGGACAGCCATGGTCGCGAGATGGGCCGCCGGGGCATCCAGTTGGCGACTCCTGGGCGCGACCTGAAGCTGACGCTGGACATCGACATTCAACGCGCTGCGGAGCAGGCGCTGGGGACGGCAAACGGGGCCATTGTGGCGATGGACCCGCGCACGGGCGAGATATTGGCGATGGTTTCGCACCCCAGCTACGATCCCAACGCGTTTGCTGTGCGCATCGGGCGCAACGAGTGGAATCAACTGATTACCGATCCGAATCACCCACTGATGAACAAGGCGATTCAGGATCAACTTGCGCCGGGATCGACCTTCAAGGTGATCATGTCGGTGGCCGGGTTGCAGGAGGGGATTGCGCAGAATCTGAAGGTGAACTGCGCCGGCGGCGGCAATTTTTACGGTCACTTTTTTCATTGCGACCATCATCACGGCCTGTTGAGCATTCACGAAGCGATACCGGAGTCCTGCGACACCTACTTCTATCAGCTTGCTCAGACGATGGGGATCGATACCATCGCTCACTACGCGGGGGAGCTTGGCATCGGGCAGAAGACGGGCATCGACCTGCCGGACGAGATGGCGGGAATCATGCCTTCGACCCAGTGGAAGATGAAGACGTATCACGAGAAGTGGTACGCGGGTGAGGTGATCTCGGTGGGGATCGGGCAGGGTGCGGTCGCGGTGACGCCGATCCAGCTTCTGCGCGCGCTGAGCGGCGTTGCTTCGGATGGCCACATGGTTCGTCCGCACCTGGTCAACGGCGACCAGGTGCCGGCGGACTTCGAGCAGGCGGTGCTTGAAAGCTACCCCGGTTCGGGTGCGCGGCAGATTCCCATCAACCCGGATACGTGGATGACGGTGACCGAGGGGATGGCCCAGGCTACCCAGCCCGGTCTTTATCACACGGCAGAAGGCGCGCATCTGTTGGGGATCGACTTTGCCGGGAAGACGGGAACGGCGCAGGTGGTGGGGGGCGGCGACACGCACAATCGCGGTGGCGCGAAGACGCCGAACGCCTGGTTTGTGGGCATGAGTCCGCGGCGCAATCCGGAGATTGCCGTAGTGGTCCTGCAGGAGCACGGCGACTGGGGTTCCGGCTCGGCCAAGCTGGCAGCGCAGGTGATTACGGCCTACGTGAACAAGCAGCGGCGGGAGGAAAACAACCTGGTCGAGATGCCCAAGCCTCCGGTCAAGGTCGAGATGGGGGCGATCTGGTCGAGTCCGCAGCCCGTCACTGCGGTCGGCAGGGCGGCCCGTGCTCCCGAGAAAATCTCCGCCGGAGGTTTTGAAGTTGCGCTGAATCAACCGGGATCGCCGTTGGCACCGATCTCTCCGGAACGCGGTCCGGGGCAGAATGCCGGTCAGCCGGCTTCGCTGGCGGAGCGCTTTCGCCGGGAGCTTCCCTGATGCGCAAGATCATGAGCTTTGGCGATTTTGACTGGCCGCTGCTGGGCATGGTGCTGACGCTCTGTACCATCTCGGTCTTCGAGATTTACTCGGCGACGCAGCATACGAAATTTGTCGGCTTCCAGGTGAAGCAGTTTTACTGGGTGCTGGGCGGTCTGGTGCTGATGTTCGTGATCTCCCGGGTGGACTATCATCGGCTGCTTGATTTTGCCTACTGGGCATACGGCGCGTGCCTGCTTTCGCTGGTAGCGGTGAAGCTGGTGGGTACGCGGGTGATGGGCGCGCGGCGCTGGATTCGACTGGGTCCGATCCACTTTCAGCCTTCGGAGTGGGTCAAGCTGGTGCTGATCCTGTTGATGGCGCACTATTTCGCGAATCTGGGCGGGCGTCGGCTTACCTGGATCGACATCTTCAAAGCGATCGGGCTGGTGGGGGTGCCGATGTTGCTGGTGGTGACGCAGCCGGACCTGGGGACGGCGCTGACCTATTCGCCGATCCTGCTGGCGGGGCTGTTCCTCGGCGGGATTCACTGGCGCCAGGCGGTGCTGCTGATCGCAGTCTCGATGGTGGTGCTGGTGGGTGCGTGGTCGAGCGGAAAGGTGGTGAAGCCGTACCAGAAGGCTCGCCTGACGAGCTTCCTGAATCCGGATGAAGACCCGCGCGGCAAGGGGTACCACGTGCGGCAGTCGCTGATCGCTGTCGGGTCGGGTGGCATCTGGGGCCAGGGCGCGGAAAAGGGAACGCAGACACAGGGAGATTTTCTTCCTATCCCTCACGCGGACTTCATCTTTGCCGCTTTCAGCGAGGAGCATGGCTTTGTCGGCGCGATTCTGGTCCTGCTGCTATACTTCGTCATATTGATGCGTTTGATTCAGAACGCTCAAACCGCCGCCGATATGCCTGGTGCGTTGCTGGTGATGGGGGTCGTTGCGGTACTGACCTTTCAGATACTGGTGAATGTGGGCATGGTCATCGGCCTGATGCCGGTAACCGGCATTCCGTTGCCTTTGATGAGTTATGGCGGGTCGTCGGTGTTGTTTACCTTTCTGGCGCTGGGCGTGGTGATGAATGTGCGCATGCGTCGGTTTGTCAATTAGGTTGTAGTAGCCAAAGAGTTTAAGTTTTCCCGCATCTGATTTCAAATGCGGGAGGAAATAGAAATAACCATCAGTTAGCCGGCAGGCATGCAATGCGGAAAGCCCCGGCAGGATTGGATGAATGAAGACCGAGAGACGGGCAGGCCGCTGGCCTGGCGCAGGGCGAATGGAGCAGAGAGCACGGGAGATCGCACCATCGATGGATGGGGCAAACTCTCCGGGCAATCCGCTTCGCTCGGGCGCAGACGGCGGCGTAACGGCATCGCGATGGCGGGTATTGGACGGAGCGGTACTTCGAGTGCTGCTCTGTGGGGTATCGCTGCTGATCGAGTTGGCCACAAACTCTCTGGGTTGGTTTGGTTGCTGTGTATGGCGATGCTGCCATCGGAGGCGGTTCGGCATGGGGGGTGAGAACACCCTGGAGCCAGCCGCGGACCTTGCACGCTGCGACGCATGGATACGTGTGATCGCCGGGCCGCAGAATTGGGCAGCGTTTCTCCTGGAAACGGTTGCCGTACAGCCACGATTGAATTCTCCACCTCTTGTTCGCGCTTTTCCTGTGCACTTCGCCTCGCCGCTGGTACCCGGAAGAATCTCCGGGACAGAAAGGCATCATGGCCAAAGAAATTTGTATCTCCAGCACCCCTCACGAGACGCGACTTGCGATTCTCGAGGACGATCAGCTTTCCGAGATTTACTACGAGCGTGAGAACGAATACACGCTGGCAGGTTCGGTCTATAAAGGGCGAGTAACCCGCGTATTGCCCGGTATGCAGTCGGCGTTCGTGGACATTGGCCTCGAGCGCGACGCGTTTCTTTACGTGACGGACTTCCTTGAGATGGAAGAGCCGGAGGACGCGGACGAAGTCGAGCGCGCAACGACGCAGGGCATTCCCATTCCCCAGCAAAGCGCGGCCCCGGAAGCTCGCCCGCTGCGCGTCGAAGGCCGTGAAGGACGGGGCGGTCGAGATGGGCGAGATAGCCGCAGGGGAAGTCGCGGCGAGAGCAATGCTCAGGGAAGCCCCGAGACTCCGCGCCCGGTTCTGAGAGAATCACCGGGCGATGCGAGTTACACGACAGAGGTGAGCGAGCCGGTCAGCGGTTCCGAGTCTTCTGCTGCTGACTCCGGTGATCTGGCCGGGGAAACCGACGCGGAGGGTACGCGCCGCTGGCGCGGTCGCCGGCGTCGTGGTGGCCGTGGACGCGACGGGGTGAGCCAGGAGGGCGGGAGCGGCGGCTCTCGGGCGGAATCCGGGGAGCCGGTGGAACGTTTCCCGGAAGAAGAATCCGGGTCAAGGCAAACCGAACCGCGCGCGGCGATGAACATGGAAGCGTCTGCCGCGATTGGGATCACTCCGGCGCAGCGAGTGAGTTCACGACCGGAAGCACGAGTGTCGGAAGGCGCTCCGTTTCTATTGCCGGGAGAGTCGCTTTCTCGATATGGCGCCTCGGCTCCTCCGGCGCCGAGCCGATTGATCGTCTCCGAGCTTCCGCCGGATGATTCCCCGGCACCGCCCGAGCGCACGGTCTCGAAGCCTTCCACGATGATCGAGGAGGAGATTCTGTGGGACGGCAAAGGTCTCCTGCCGGGCGAATCGCTGGCGCGTCACCGTCGTTCGGAGCCGGTAACGGCTGTTGCGCACGCCGCAGGATCGGCTCCTGCCGATCTGGACGAAGCGAGCGAGGAGCTGGGTCAGGAGTCTGAGGCGCGACACAATGTGGATCCGCTACCGCCCAGCGAATTCCGGCTGAAGGATATTTTTGGCGGTCGGCGCAAAGAAGCAGAGGCATCGCCAGCCACCTCGAAGCAGCCAGGCAAGGTGGTAGGCGGGATGTCAGCCTACGCGCCGGGTCAGGGATTGATCGAGGAAGAGGTGATCGACGAGGAAGAGTACGAGTTTACCCCTCACAAGCTGCATGTCGGCGAGGAGCACGAGGGAGCAGAACTGGAAGAGGAGACGCTGCAGAAGCAGGTCCGTTCCGGTCGTGAGCCGCGTGGCGGGGCGCCAGCGACGAGCGGAATGCGTTTCGAGCGAGTGGCAGAGGGGGAACCAGGGAGTGGCCGGGGTGCGGGGCGTGGCGATGGACGGAGTGAGGGTCGCAGCGCGGGTCGCGGTCGAGGGCGGGGTCGGGATGGCCGCGGTGAGACGCGGAACGAATTACGAAGCGAGTCACGAGGCGAGCCACGGCGCGAGTCACGCAGCGAGTCACGCAGCGAGTTACGAAGCGAGTCTGGGAGTGGCGAGGTTCGTTCCGGCGAGGGTCGTTCCGGCGAGGGTCGGGGCGGGGAAGCGCGGCCTGTGGAAAGCAGGTCTGGGGACGGACGGCGCGGCCCTTCGCGGCGCTCGGCGCAGACCTCGGATATTCCAATCATCAGCGACCTGCTGAAGCCGGGGCAGGAGATACTGGTGCAGATTGCCAAGGAGCCAATCGCCCAGAAGGGCGCGCGGATTACCAGCCACATCGCGCTGCCGGGACGTTTTCTGGTGTTCATGCCGACGGTGAGTCATGTAGGGGTCAGCCGCAAGATCGAGTCGGACGAGGAGCGGCAGCGCCTGAAGCGGATTCTGGTGAGCGAGCGTGGCGATGCGCAGGGTGGATTCATTGTCCGCACGGCCGCCGATGGCGCAAGCGAAGAGGAACTGCGGGCCGATCTTCGTTTTCTGATCAACCTGTGGAACGAGATCAAGCAACGGGCAGACAGCTCGCGTCCACCCGCGTTGATCTATCACGATCTGAACCTGATCGAGCGAATTCTGCGCGACCAGGTGAGCGATAATTTTTCGAATATCTGGGTGGATTCCGAGGCGGATTACGAGCGGATTGTGCGCTTTCTGAATC
>JAJZFR010000142.1 GCA_021805265.1 Acidobacteriota bacterium
CGCCCCAGTTGGCTCGGCGAAAGCCCAACCGCGTGGATCAGCGCCGTGTGCGGCCCCAGTAGCCCGCGCGCCTCCAGCATGTCCAGCTCCTGGGCCGATTCCTCATCCGTCGGCAACCCTTCGGCAATGTGTATTGCCAACAGATCCAGCGACCCTTCGCGTATCGCTCGCGCGTAGCGCGCCGCTGCGTTGGCGTTCATATCCCTGGGCAGGATTCCGATCGAATTCGCCACCCGCTCCTCATCCACCGCCGTTCCATAAAACCCCGTGAAGTGGTCCAGATTCCGAACCAGCCCGCGAACGCAATCCGGCGACGCCGTGCCCGGATGATTTCGAGCATCCGCTCCCATGCCGATCATCGAAGTTGCCCCGCCGATCAGCGCCTTCACTTCCGCATACTCGTCCAAATCGCAGAAGGCGCTCGGGTCGCCAAGAAGCGCGTAGCCCTTGCGCTCCAGTTGCTCCTGGTACACTTCCCAGTCTCGCCAGGCATAGCGGTCGGGAAACGTGTGCGGCGGCGTCCAGCGCGGAAACACATTGAATCCGGGATGATTATGCAGGTCAATGAACCCGGCGAAGATCAGGTCGTCCGTCTCGACCGCCGGCACTCCCGGAATCTCCGGCTTCGTCCGCTCGAGATGCAGTATGCGGCCCTTGTCCACATCGAGCCAACCGTGGGCAATCACCCCGTCCGGAGTCACCAGCGTCCCGCCGATCAGGAAGTGCTTAGGAGGCTGCTGCGGTTGACCGAGCGATGCCTGCGTAATAGCCGCCATCAGGAGCAGCAGAAAAACCACGCGCGGCCTCGAACCAGCCGGAATAATTCTCCATGCCGGTTCGGAAATACCAACTGGAATCTTTGAAAGGGAAGGGAACACAGAACGCTCCTCGCCGCCTCGTTGCGAAGCAGCATGTTCCGCTATCTTCCCACAAGTCTGTGTCAGTAGTGAACGATTGCGGCAAACGAATCCGCCTTCAGGCTTGCCCCGCCAACCAGCGCGCCGTCGATCTCTTCCTCGCCAAGCAGCGACGAAGCATTCTCCGGCTTCACCGACCCGCCGTAGAGAATCCTCATCGCCGAGGCAACTTCGGTGCCCAGCATCCGGGCAATCTCGGCGCGAACAATCCTGTGCGCCTCGACCGCCATCTCCGGCGTCGCCGTCCTGCCCGTCCCGATCGCCCACACCGGCTCATAGGCAATCACTATCGGAGCCGCCTGATCGGCGGAAATGCCCGCCAGTGCGCCGGTGATCTGCGCCTTCAACACGCTCGCCGTCTCGCCCGCTTCCCGCTCGGCCAGAACTTCGCCAAGGCACACCACGGGTACGATCCCGTGCTTCAGCGCCGTATGCAGCTTCCGGTTTACAACCTCATCGGTCTCGTTGAAGTACTGCCGCCGTTCGGAGTGCCCGATCAGTGTGTGCGTCGCGCCTACCGCCTTCAGCATCGAGGCCGAGGTTTCGCCCGTGTAAGCGCCCTCTTCGGCAAAGTGCATATTCTGCAGCCCGGCCATCACCTTCGATCCTGCGACCGCCAGGACCACCGTCGCCAGCGATGTGACGGAGGGAAACAGCGCAATCTCATCCCGGCTATGCCCGGCGACCAGGGGCAAAAACGCCTCGACAAACTGTGTGGCTTCAGCGGGAGTCTTGTACATCTTCCAATTGGCGGCGATCAGTGCTTTCCGTGACATGTACGTCTTTATCCTTACTATCCACTCTTCCAGATGTTTATCATGATCCCGAATGATTCGCCGGGGCACCAGGTTCGGGCTTCTGCAGCGGTCAAGCCCCGTAAAGTCCCCGGTCAAGCCCCGTAAAGTCCCCGGTCAAGCCCCGGAAAATCCCCCGAAAGCTCAGCAGGGCAAGGGCATGGATAGCAGCTCCGCTGTCCAGGTCGAGTTCACTGGCCTTAGTAAGCCCCGGTTTTTTTCAATACAGCGGGAATCGTTTTGGCGATGATCGCGAAGTCCTTCAAGAGACTCCAGCGGACGCAGTACAGGCTGTCCAGGTAGACCCGCCTGACAAAACTTACATCGCTTCGCCCCGAAACCTGCCACAGGCCGGTCATACCCGGCAAGAGCAGCGTATAAAAGCGTATTTGCGGGCCATAGACTGCGCGCTCGGCTTCCACGATCGGCCGTGGGCCTACCAGCGACATCTGGCCCAAAAACACATTCAGCAACTGCGGCAACTCGTCCAGGCTCCACTTGCGAAGGTACCTGCCAATCGGCGTCACGCGCGGATGGCCAACATGTTTCAGGAATGTCCGCATCCGCAGAACATGATCGTGTCCCAAAGTGTGCAACTCGCTCACCGGGTCGGCCTCGTGGAGGTACATCGAGCGAAACTTGAATATTCTGAATGGGACGCCAAACCGGCCAATGCGCTCCTCCCGATAGAAAACCGACCCCGGCGAGGTGGCCCATACCAGAAACGCCAGCACCAATCCAACCGGAAGCAGTGCGAGGAGCAGGAAACTGGACGCCGCGAGATCGATTACGCGCTTGAAGATGCAGTAGCGGGCAGACATGGCGTTTTCAATCGCCTGCCCGGAATACGCCTGCAAGAACATCGAGTCTTGAGGCGAATGAGCCTGTCCCGTGTGGGGAGGGCTGATCGTTGATGCATCGAGTGGGGCAAGAGAGGCGATTGGGGACTGCACGTTGTTCTCCTGGGTTCGGTGGATCAAAAACAGAATTATCCTACGTGGACGAACAGAGCCGCTACAGATTCATCCTTTTGAGCCATTTCCAGCCCAGCAATATGTGCATGAGACAATTTTACAACAGCTTTGTTTTGATCATAACCAAAAGTTTCAGAACTCACCCAGTTAGACGGACAATTGATCAAGTGGCAGTACCGATTTGGTTCTGGAACCGATTTGTTTGGTTTCAGAATGGTGTCAACCGTCAAGTTCCCTTCATGGAGAACCCGGATAGAGGTTTACTAAACCTTGAATCACTCAACCTGGAGGTGCAAGTACCAGATAGTTTTTCAAAATGTCGCAGGGAGGTGTTGTTCGGGCTTTGACCTTACCCTCAGTTTCTTCCTGCGGAAAAACGTCTCCTTGCTGCATCTGACCATCGCGTGAGACGGCAGACACAGCGATCCAACGAGCGGCACGTAATATACCAACCCGCTGCGAGTACAAAGGGGAGCACGAGCACCGGATACAGGAACACCCAATATTGAATGTTGCCACGGAAGGCTGGCGTAAGCCTTGCTGTAGGCGATATATCTTCACTGAAGGGAATGGTAGCCAGCTTGTACTTAAGAGCAAATCCGGGAAAGAATTTTCGTAGCGTGCCATTCAGAATTACTTCCCGCACACTGCGGGAGCGGATTCGATCCTCGGCGATTGCTTTCAGCTTTGGCCCGAAGACTTCGAAGAGCTGGTACCCACCGGCAACATTGTTGCGTGCGCCGAGAAGGGTGTCGTGAATAAACAAGCCGCTATGGAAGTTATCGAGCGCCGCAAATATCCAGGCCAATTGCCCGAGGTTCGTTCCGAGCAGCCTGTCAAAGGAAGGATGATTAGCGGCAAGGACGGCGTCCCGATTGACGATATTGGCCGAGATGAAAGTAAAAAAAACATGGACGCGGCGCGCATAGGAGCGCGCATCCCGGATCACGACTGCATTGGAGATTTGTTTGCGCTCGATCGTTGTCAGCGGTTCCTTGATCGGGAATTGGCTGAGGTAGAGCATATCGTATTCGGCAGAGTTGCAGTGATCGAGCAAAGCGGGAATGGCTCCAGGAGCAACTACATCATCATCCCCGATGATCCAGAAGTACTTTCCTCGAGCCAGGTTGAAGCACTGCAGAAAATTGCCATCGGGCCCGATGTTGACTTCATTCCGTATCGAACGGATTCGCATGCCCAGGCCCTGGAATTCTGCTACCAGAGAAGGGGTTTCGTCCGGCGAAGCATTATCGGAGACGATCAGTTCGACACGCGACTCTCCTTCAAGGTCCCTGCGCAGACTGTCGAGCAGTTGGCGTAGAAAGCGACTTCGATTGTAAGTGGGAATGGCGATGGTCAGCAGTGGCTTGTCGGAAACGGACGGTGTGGGAGTTGGCGGAGTGGGTCCAGTCATGCTATTCGGCTCCTCCACCTATCCGACCTGTAACGGCTGGCTGTGCGGCTGGCTGTGAAACAGCATGCCACGCAAGCCGCTTGCTAGCGAAAATATGGCTGGCATACGGCAGACCGAAGAGAATACCTTGTACAAAAACGCCCACCACAACAGCACTGGCACCGTAGTACTTTCCCAGAAAAACGGTGAGAGAACCGATCAGGATGGCCGAGATGATGGCCTGCCATAGGAAGGGCTCCTGCTTGTGCGCTCGGAGATAGAGTGCCTGGCTATAGACGATATGGTTCAGAATCGTGTTGACCAGCATGATTCCAATCACCCAGGCCGGAAGCAGACGCGACGCAAAGTGCGGGACAGAATGGCCGAAGGCGATGAGCAGGCCGAGGAAGAGCGCGCATCCGAAGGTCAGCAGCGCTGTAGACTGCTTGAGTGTGTGAAAGAAGAGGTGATCTAGCTGCCCATAGTCACGGCGGGCCACCAGAGCACCGAAGGGCGATGCTTTGGTGTTCATCCAGGCAATGGCGATGGAACCGATGCCAGTGGCGATCTGGAGCGACATCCCCATGCGTCCGGCGGCTACAGGTCCCTGAAATGCGAAGAGCACAGGGCTGAACAACTGGTAGATGAAGTAGCCGCACATCCAACTGATCGCAATCTTCCACTGAAACGGCCATATCTCTTTGCGCCATCCGACAAAATGCTCCCGTACAGGGAAGGTGAGCAGGTTGCGCAGAAACTTGTAATGACGTCTGGATAGAAGATACCCAAGGCCGACAATGACCTGGCCCAGAATGAACAATGCCGGTGCGAAGAGTCCATAATGCAGGATCATGGCCGCCCAGGCGAGCACACTGCCGAGGATAGCCTGCGTAAATCTTCGCTGTGCGACTTCGGCCACGAATCCGCAACCCTCAATAAAGGAGAAGACCGGGTCGATTTGGAAGGCGAGCATGGCGACCAGGACCAACGCGCACCAGGGAGTCTGCCATGCGATGTTGTCCCCGGCTTTCTGATGCGTGGAGAAGAAGAATATCCCTGCAGGAACCAGTACGGCTGCCATCAGAATGCCCATCGCCATGTACCAGTAGACAGCCTTCTGCAGGATAGAGGCCAGACGCGAGTGTGCGACTGGATCCCCTTCGACTCCGCCTTGAGGCAGGAACGTCAGGTATGCTCGCTCATGCGCCGCCAGTTGCAGAATCACAAATGAAAATCCGAGCTCGAATACTATCTGAAGGGCAACGATACTGTAGAAGGTGTAGTAATAGCCCTGCTGTGCCGGGGATAGAAAGCGCGC
>JAJZFR010000173.1 GCA_021805265.1 Acidobacteriota bacterium
GAAGAGCTTGCCAAATCCTTCTCCCACGCGCGCGATTTTCTCTACCTCGGCCGCGGCATCCACTTCCCCATCGCTCTCGAGGGCGCGCTCAAGCTCAAGGAGATCAGCTACATTCACGCGGAAGGCTACCCCGCCGGCGAGATGAAGCACGGCCCCAACGCCCTCATCGACGAGTCGCTCCCCGTCGTCGTCCTCGCCACCCAGGACCCCACCGACCCCGACTCGCGACTGCGCTACGAAAAAACCCTCTCCAACATCCAGGAGGTCACCGCCCGCTCCGGACGCGTCATCGCCGTCGCCATCAATGGCCAAAGCGAGATCGCCGACCTCGTCGAGCATGTTCTCTTCATTCCCCACGCGCACGAGTTGCTCCTGCCGCTCATCGAAATCGTCCCCCTCCAACTGCTCGCCTACCACATCGCCGTCCGCCGCGGCTGCGACGTCGATCAGCCCCGCAACCTCGCCAAATCCGTCACCGTGGAGTAGGGAAGCGCCCGACAAACTTCTGTACCATTGGTCGCAGAAGCCAGCACCGCTGTGCCGCGTCCGCCACTCCAGTACCCGTCACCCTTTCGGGCCTGTTGACGCTCGCCGAGCCGCTCGCCGCGGATGAATCGTCTCACCGCGGGCAAGCATTTCCACAAACTGCGCGATCCGTCGGGCACGGGTTTCCGTCCGTTTGGCATCGTTCACTCGATAGATGATGGAGTAGCGATTCGCGCGATCCAGCGTCTCGAAGAAACACCTGGCGGTTTCCTGTGACGCCAGCGCAGCCGCCAGATCGTCCGGAACTTTTGCGTTCGCCTGAGAGGCATATGCGGCCTCCCATCGCCCATCCGATTGCGCCGCCTCAACCTCAGCAAGACCGGGAGATTGAAGGCGGCCTTGCACCAGGAGTCGTTCCGCAGCCTCTCGGTTCTTCGCTGACCAGCGGCTTCCTGGACGGCGCGGCGTCATGCGCACGAGATAATACTCGTCGTCAAACCTGTCGAGCTGGCCGTCGATCCAACCCCAACAAAGCGCTACTTCGATCGCGTCACCCTTGTGGATCGTCGCCTCAACCGCGCTGGCCTTCGAGAGCTTGAGCCAGAATCCCTTCGACGCCCGAGGCTCGTCCGCCAGGTATGCTTCGAAATCCTGCGCAGTCTTGAAGGCCAGGATCGGTTCGCTTTTTTTGTTGGAGTCAGACATCGTGAGGGGAATTGTACCAACTGAGCAGCACTCTGTTCCTATTTCGGAAATTCGGATTCAGGTTGAAAAAACAAGCCGGAGATCGCGTCGATCTCCGGCCCGCTGGTTTTCCTCTGCGGCACCGACAGTGCAGCAAAGGTTCTTGTTACTCGACCTGGCCGATATAGACGCCAAACGGCGGCAGCGAAACCGCCGTGATGCTCGCCGGCTCAGCCTCGCCCGGCGTCTTCAACAGCGTCTTCAGCTTCGTTCCCGTTACTCCCGCCGCAGCCGCGCTCAGGTCCACCGTCTGCGGCTCTGCTGTGAAGTTCGTCGCCACCACCACGGCATCCTTGCCAGGCCCCTTGCGAAGCCAGCTCAGCACCTTGGTGTTTGTCGTGTCCAGCATCACGTTCGAGCCTGCCCGCATCGCCGGATTCGTCTTCTTCAGACGGATCAGCGACTCATACCACGCCAGAAGCGAATCCGGCTCCGCCTGCTCCGCTTTCACATTGATCGTAGCCTTGTTCGGCGGCACTGGCAGCCACGGCTTCACCGTCGAAAATCCAGCATACTTCGAGTCATCCCACTGCATCGGGGTGCGCTCGCCGTCGCGGCCTTTTTCCTTCGGCCAGCCGGTGATGCCCACCGGATCCTTCACGTCTTCCTTGCGCGTCGGCGGGGTGGTCTTCATCCCGATCTCGCCCCCGTAATAAAACAGCGACGCTCCGCGGCTGGCAAACAGTATCGTCGAAATCACCCGCGTAATATCCGTGTCGTGAACCCCGTCGCCATAGCGCGCATCAATCCGCGGATTGTCGTGATTCTCGAATACCAGCAGCGGAACATTGCCGTCCAGTTCGGTCTCCGCGTCGTTCAGCTTGCTGCGGAACTTCGCCACATCCAGCTTGTTCAGGAAGCCCACCTGCGTATCCATCGGAAGCTCGAACTCCGGCTTCTCCGGCGTCCCATACATCTGCAGCAGGTCCTTGATCGTCGGCACATACGTCTCGCCGATCATCACCCGCTTGCCTGGATACACATTCGACGGCGCCTGGTCCATCACGCTCCGTATATGCGCAATCACCGTATTGTTTTCCGGCAGGTTATCGGTCTTCTTGCCGTCCACCACCTCGTCGCCAAACGCATTGATCTTCGGCTTGCCGTCCTTGCCCTTCACCACGTTTTCGTCCGTCAGGCTGGGGTCTTCAAACAGCGTTGTTATCGCGTCAAAGCGGAAGCCCGCGACCCCCTTGTTCATCCAGAAGTTCAGTATGTCGTCGAACGCCTTCTCGACCTCCGGATTGTTCCAGTTGAAGTCCGGCTGCTCGATATAAAACTTGTGGTAGTAGTACTGCCGCGTCGTCGCATCCCACTGCCAGGCCGAGTGGCCAAACGCCGACTGCCAGTTGTTCGGCGGCTGCCCTGGATCGGTCGCCGTCTCGCCCTTGCCGTCCTTCCACACATACCAGTCGCGCTTCGGGTTGTCCTTCGAGCTGCGCGACTCCTCAAACCACTTGTGCTTGTCCGACGAGTGGTTCATCACCATGTCCAGCATCACGCGAATATGCCGCTTCCGCGCCTCTGCCACCAGCCGGTCAAAGTCCGCCATCGTTCCGTACTCCGGCGCAATCGCCTCGTAGTCCGAGATGTCATAGCCAAAGTCCACCTGCGGTGACGGGTACATCGGCGTCAGCCAGATCGCGTCCACCCCCAGCCCCTTCAGGTAATCCAGCCGCGACGTAATCCCGTTCAGGTCGCCGATTCCATCCCCGTTCGAATCCTGAAAACTCCGCGGATAAATCTCGTACACCACCGCGTTCTTCCACCACGTCATCAGCGCAGTCGCGCTTTTTTGATCCATGTTGGTCGTCATGTTGGTTGACATATTGGTCATGGGTTGGGACATCTGCCCGTACCCCGGCTGGACGCACATCGCCAGCGCCATTGCTGACGCAAAAACCGAAGCCGGAACTGAGGAGAGTCCCGTCTTCAGCCCGGCGCAGAGCCACGCTGTCATCGCTTGCTGTTTCATCTCTTTTTCCCTCCGATTGTCATCCGCCGCTCCTCTCCGCTCTCTCGTTCCATGCGCGGTTTTCCGGCAACAGTATGACTTGCCAAAGCTAATCCATTGGCTCACTCTTTGTATAGGTTTTCGCTCGGTTGACGAAGTTCTTCCGCCTACGGCTGCTGACCACCCGCTCCGCCCGCGTCCGGCTTCCCCATCCGATCAAAATCCACCCCAAACTTCGGCTCTGCCCGCGTTCCCGTCAGGTGAATCGGTATATCCGTGCCCGCGCCGTTCTTTGACAGCATGCGATTCATCGGCTTCAACAGAAATCCCTTCCAGCCGCCCACCATCGCCGAAAGGCTCGCCTTCATCCGCGCGTCCCCGGCAAACTCCAGCGCGCCACCCTCGAGCGTATATGTCCCATGTACATGCACATCCGCCCCTGGAACCTGATAATCCAGATCCGGCAGGCTCAGCACTCCCGACTTCAACGCGAAACGCCCCGACATCGCCGACACGATGCTCGCGCTCTCCGCCGCGCTGCCTGGCCCGTGCAACGCCTCCGGATGACCCTGTCCGCGCAGGCTCAACTGCGCGATTTCGTCTTCCACCTTTGCATTGCTGAAGCGCGCTCCCGTCGCGTGAAAACTCCCTGCAAGCTCCAGCCGTTCGCGAACGGACTCCCGGCCAGGCGGCAGATGGAGACTGTTGGTCAGCGTCATCGCCCCCGTCACCAGCGGCGTTTCGTTCTCTGTCACCACCCGCAGAAAATCCTCAATCCTCCCATGATCGACCGTTATCTGCAATCGCAGATCGTGGTCCGGCAGCTTCTCGATCGCCCCCGCTGCCGCGCCGCTGTCCACCACCCGCAGAATCTCCCCGCGCGCCCACAGATGCGTCGATCCCAGCTTCGCCTCCACCTGATCGAGCACCGTATTCCCGTTCGTCCCATCCACCGTCGCCTGAAACCGCGTCCACAGCGGCACTCCCACCGTCGCCGGCGGAACCACCCCCTTCCGCGTCAGGCGAAAATCCGGCGTCGCGGTCTCCCCATCCACCTTCACCTGGCGCAGCGTGCCGTACAACTGCCCAGCCGAACTCAGCCGTCCTGCAATCCCCTGAATCGTGCTCAGATCGGCGTGTTCGAAGCGATACTCCCCGCGCAGCGGCAGCCCGCCGGGATCAAACGTCCCCCCGGCACCCGCCAGATTCCACGGCCCAAGCTCACCGCTCGCTTCGATTGTCCCGGTCGGACGGGGGTTGGTCATCCGCAGCACAAAATGCATCGGCCCACCGTGCTCCTCCGGCGTCAACTCCAGGCTGCTGATCTCGAACTGAAGCGGTTCCTCAGCCGCTGCCTGCCGCTCTCCCGTCACCGCCACGCCAGCCGCGCTCCCAGCCGGCCTCCCAACCGTCCCGCGAACCCCGGCGCTCGGCTTGCCCTGAATGGCCTCGGAGTTATCCTCTGCAGAATCCCGTTCCATCTCCAGAAACACATCCCGGCACTCAATCCGTTCCACCACCATCGCCGGTGCCTTCCAACCCGCGTTCTTTCCCGCAGCCAGAAAAAAACCCTCCAGCCGGGACGGCTGCTTCCCGCCATTGCCCGCCCTTCCCCCAATCTCCGGTCGGTACGCCTTCGGCGGCACCAGTATCCTCACCCCATCCACATGAATCGTCGAAACCCGCACCGGACCTCCGTGCAGAAAGCTCATCGACGCGGCAAACCGCAGACTCCTCACCGTAATCCACGGCTTCCCCAGCCACGGGGCCGCGCTCGCTTCTCCCGCGCTCGCAACGCCGCCGCGCCCGGCCATCCCCACCTCCGGCAGCCAGATCCGCAAACCATCCGCCTCCGCCACCACGCCCGCGCCCACGGAAAGATGAAACTCGTCCAGTTCGACCCGCGCATGAAATCGCTCGCGCAGCAGTTGCACCAGGCTCGCCTTCACCAGCGGCTCTGCATGGCGCGCATAATAGCTACCAACCCCAAACGCAATCCCAAGCACGACAAGGCAGCCCCCGGCCAGCCAACCCAGCCAGGCCTTCCCGCGCCGGCGCGTCCCTGGCTCAGACACCGACCGCTGCCCCTCTCTTCGTTGCTTCCTGCCCCGCCAGGTGCGCCAGCAACACCGCCTGGAACTTCGCCAGCCATGTCGGATGCGCCGGCCACGCCGGAGCCGTC
>JAJZFR010000198.1 GCA_021805265.1 Acidobacteriota bacterium
CGGCGCGGAGATGGCGGCAGAGCCGGGAAGGATGGCATCGAGAGGCTCCTGGCCGGAATCGGAGTCTGCTGGCTTGGCTGGTAATTGAGGGAACTCGGACATGGTGACACTCCCGCGCGGCAGGGAGAATTTAGAGCAAAATCCGAGAAGGTGTGCCCGGAATAGGTATTGTGAGGAAGGATTTTTCTTGATGGAAAATCCAGTCTGGCTATCTGTTCGCTGGGTACAGTCCCTCGGATTTTGCTCTGGTTTCTGCCGCTGTGCCTTCGATTGTGCGCTTTTCGGGGTTAATTGGACGCAACCGTAGCGGGGAAACTTGCGGGGAATGGTGGATCGAGTCAGGACTGGTTTTGGTTGGGATTTTCCGCGAGGGCGGCGCGGATGCTGTGGATTTCCGCAGAGGTGAACCGCGAGGCGGTGACGGCGCGGATGTTGGCGTGAATATGTTTGGGATTCATCATGGCGGGGATGACGACGTGGATGCCTGTATTGCGAAGGATGACGTTGAGAACGATGTCGGCCATGATGTCGTTGTCGAGAGATTGAATCTTCTCCCGCAGGGAGGCATCGAGGCCGTGCCTGCTGCTGAGATCGGCGATGATCTGGCGGCACAACCGGATGCGCGCGGCCCCGCCGTAGGGATGGTTGGCGACGAGCACACTGGAGCCATCCGTGAAGCGGGCGAAGTTTGCTGCGGCGGAGACATCAAAGACATTGCAGGGAAACTGCATGGCGTGAAGGTGAGGGGTTCTCTGTTGCAGTGCAAGCTGAACGGTTTCGGGGTCACCGGAGAGTCCGGCGAATCCGACTTTGCCAGCATCGACGAGCCGCTGCATGGCGTCGAGGAGGTCGTCCTGCTGTAGCACGGTGGCTGGCGCGGCGTGGAGGAAGAGGATGTCGATGTGGTCCATGGCGAGTGCGCGGAGGCTTTGCTCGATGCTTTTTTGCAGGACGGGGATGGAGAACTGGTGATGTGTGAACTGGCTGGCGGCGCGCTGCTGCAGGGCGCGATGGGTGAAGGGCGCAGCTTTGAGGACGCCTCTTGCGGCAGCGCGGGCGATTTTTTTCCAGGCAGGCTGGGGCGAGGCAAGGATGCCGAATTTGGTGGCGACAATGGCCTGATCGCGACGGCCACGCAGGAATTGCCCGAGCAGGAGTTCCGACTCGCCGTATCCGTAAGAGCGGGCTGTATCGAAGAAGCGAATGCCGCCATCCCAGGCCGCGCCGAGTGCGCGAAGTGACTGCGTGCGACCGCTGCGCCCCATCATGGATGCGCATCCGAAGCCGAGTTGCGGGCAGTGGAGGTTGGTTTTGGCGAGCTGAATCGGCTTCATGGGAGAATCCTCATTTCGCTGAGTGGGAGAGCGGTCCGAGGCCAACATGAAACACGAGCAGCGGACCTGTTTCAAAAAAATCAGGACGGACCGGAGGCTGGACTGGGCGAGGGATAGATCGAGCGATAGAGTTTGGCAGGCCAGGATTTGTCCATGCACGGTCGTTCCACAAAGAGGTAGAGAATCAGGCCGATGAAAGCTACGGCAGGAAGGACGACCGCGTAAGCGAGGGCGACACGCAGCCATTGCGACAGAGTGAAGAATCCCGGCAAATGTCGCAGGAACAAATCAACCGCAGTAATGGTGAGGTTGTGGGTGAGATACAGGCTGTAACACATGCCACCCGTGATGCTGACCCAGGAAAGGCGGAAGAATGCGTTGAAGAGGTGCCCTTTGAATGCAGCCAGGTAAGCGACCAGAGTAACTACCGGGAGCAGGATGTGGAGGCTCCCGCCTTGAGCGAGAAATATCCACGCCCAGGCGGCGAGGGAAACCAAATCCCAGGTCCAGTGGGAAGGGATTTTCTTCCAATCCGTCAGGTAGAGATCGCAGAGCAAAAAGCCGGCAAAGAAGTACTGAACGTAATTGAGAATGCTCAACGTCCAACTGTCGATTTCCGCAGGCATGAAGTGCTGCTGCAGGAGGCCGGCTACGAAGAGAAAAGCAAGACCCGAAGCTCTTCTAAAGGAAGGTTGACGGATGGAGAAATAACTGAGGGCAAGGAGCGGCGCAAGGAGATAAAACTGTATTTCGACCTCGAGGGACCATGCCGGAGGGTTGACCGTACTCATCTGGCCATAGAGGATGCTGTGGGTATAAAGCAGAGTCGCCAGCCCGTGGTGGAGAATCTCTCTGAACGGCCGGTGCATGACGAAGGCGAGCAAGGGAAATCGGAGCAGAATGGCCAAAATATAAGGCGGTTCGAGTCGGGTAACGCGTCGCAGAAAATAGCTGCCGAGACGAACAGGGCTTCTGCCGTTGAGAATGTGCGCCGCAAAGGGCATGCCGAGGATGAATCCGCTGATGACAAAGAAAAGCTGCACCCCGCGGTCGCCGTGAGAAATGGTGCGCCAGAACGGGCTAGTGGCTGCCTGATCCGCGCTGCGCAGGGCAATCTGAATCGGCACATGATAGAGGACGACCGCCAGAATGGCGACGAAGCGCAGGCCGTCAATCTCAGGGATATAGGAGCCTGAGGTGGTGATGCGACGTAGGTGAAACAGGCTGGCGAATTTTTTCGACGGGGTGTGCTCGGAGCTGGACACAACCGCCCCATCCTTGGCATTTTTCAGCATGTCTTTGACCGCGTGTTGGATGAGTCTGGAACGAAGTTGTTGTGAAGTTGGTGAACGAGGCGCAATCCCAGAGCTACCGCGAGCAGGGTGGAGTTTGCCTGACCGGAAGACGGGAAGACGGCAGAGGAAGCGATGTAGAGATCGGCGATGCCGTGAGCTTTGAGGTTGCTGTCTACGATGCTGGAGGCGGGATCGAGGCCCATGCGGATGGAGCCGACCTGATGGAAGCCGTCCGCAGCCTGGCTCCAGACGACAGCGGGCAACTCGGTTTCCGGATACCAGAACCTGAGATGTCCGATTTTGTTGGCCCTCAGCGCTTTGTCGAGAAGCCGGTGGGCATGGAGAACGCTGTCGATGTCCTGCTGCGCGAAGCGGAGATCGATGACGGCACGCGGCATTCCGTAAGAATCGAACTGCTGATCGCTGAGAGTGATTCGACTGTCGGGCTGTGGTATCTGCTCGGCGTGGTAATGCAGCGCGTATTCGCCACCGCCGTTGGGGACGAGAAAGCCCGGCTTTTTGGGTTTGCGAATGAATCGATCACGGAGGATGCGGTAGATGTCTTTGACGGCGCGGGGAGCGCCGAGGATGGCGTTGCGGAGGTGGGCAAGCATGGGATAGGGTCTGGGGCCGGTGTGGGCAAGGCGAATGGCCTCGGAGAGCAGCTTGCGCCCGGTGGGGGGAAACGCAAGCGCGAGAAAGACGGCAGAGAGTACGCCGCTGCGGTGAGAAGGGTCATAGAACGGCGGATTGTCGGGCCAGAAAGCGATATTGAGGAGTTTGTTGGCGAGTTGGGTTTCTGTATCGAGCATGAATCGACGGCGGACCCATGCCCCTGTGTCTGTGTCGAGCGCGAAATCGAGATCGGCGAAGCTGTCCGGGTTATCGAAGTGGATGGTTGCGATCTTACCCGAGAGATGGCCCATGTAATAGCGTCCGAGCGGACCATCGATACCTCCGAAGACATGCGGATAGGCGCGCTGGACGTTGAGCAGGAGCCTGGTGGTTTCGACACCGCCAGAAGCGAGGATAACGTGGTGGGCGCGGACGGCCTGGTTGCCGGAGGGAGTGTGAACAAGAAGGCTATCCATGGATTGCTCGGGAGTTCCGGCGGAAGCGGCAGAGAGATTCATCCCGGTGACGGTGGCGTGAAGAGCAATGTGGATTTTGGCGGAGGCGAGCAGTTTGTCCCGGTGAAGCAGGATGAGCCGCGAGTTGGTGGCCCATCGCTCGACGGCATCGAGGGTGAGACCGTCGCCGAGAGCGCGGGGATAGGGGATGGAAAACTGGTCAGAGCCGCAAGCCATGTAGGGTACGGCTGCCTTGTACCAGGGACGAATTTCTTCATGAGCAATGGGCCATTGCGAGTTGGGGACAAAGTCGCGGTCGAGCAGGTCCACGTCGTCATAGGCGACGCAGCGGCCTCCCCATGTCCAGGAGGTTCCGCCGAGGGCACGACAGACGGCAATTTCCATGGGAGCATGACGAAGGTCATCGAGAAGGATGGCGGCGGAGGCTGGCGAGCCTTTGAGGTCGAACTCGAGTCCGCCAGATTCGAGCAGCAGCACCTCGTGGCCCAATCGCTCGAGTTCGAGAGCCAGCGCCATGCCGACCGGGCCGGAGCCGACGAGGCAGAAATCCCAGACCTTCGATGGCAGCAGTTTGTTATCGAGTATCATGGGTCGATCAAGCAACCTTTCATGCGGTTGAGTAACTGTAGCGGGTGAGATATATGTGTAACTCCCGGAGTTATCGAGGCCGCGTTGTGGGGTCGAATCTACAGACAGGCTTGCTTGTTTTTATGACAGATACAGGTTGCAGCCCGCGAACTGGCCAGCCTGCGGCTTGAAGTGACCGGAAGATGGAGAATCATGGCTTGTAACCACTATAAACGAGGACGAGTGCGCTCCGGTGCGTGAGCGTGGCGATTCCGCGAGGCTGTGACGGCAGAGTTGTTTTGAGGATGTTGCGATCACTCGGTTCATGCGATTTTGAGATCAGTTGAGGGGAGTGACTTTGAGTTGCCAGAGGGATGTTGCGGGGATTGGGGTGGCGAGTTCGGCGCCCTGCATCCAGAGGATATGGCCGTTCCATTCGAGGACGGGCCAGTTGGCGCGCTCGGGGCCGGTGATCTTCATGCGTTCGAGGACTTCTTTGACCTTGCGCGGGCCGCTGGCATGGCGGAGGGTGACGCGGTCACCGGCGCGCCATGTCCGGATTGTGGCTGGCGGGATTGTGGCTGGCGGGAGCGAAGTGTCGGCTTGGGCGAGGAAGCGCCAGCCGAAGGCCTCTGCCTGACCGGGGATGGGGAGTTGGACGGGCGCGGGACGGGCCGCTGTGGACCGCGCGGTCTGATGGCTGAGGCGCAGCTCGCGGGCGGTGCGCTGGGCATGCATCGGGCTGGCGGGAATCTGCCCGGCAGGCAGCGGGCCGGAGTGGCGTGATCCGGCAAGCTGGGCCTGATCGCCGGGGCGTCCATTGAGGGCGAGGTGGCGGAGCTTTTCCGTGGCGTCAAAGCCTGGCGCAGCGCCGAGCAGGCTGGCGGCGTGGCGGAGGAGTCGGCGCTGGAGCGCAATGGGCTGCGCGGCGAGGCGGAGCGCATCGAGGGCGACGGTGTTGTCCTCGGCGGCACGGCCACCGCCGCGGACGGGCTTTCCGGTGTGGATGAGCAGCGGGGCGAGGCGGTCGAGTTCGGCCTGCCAGAAGGCTTCCTCGTCGC
>JAJZFR010000439.1 GCA_021805265.1 Acidobacteriota bacterium
GACTTCGAGAGCACGGGCTTCCAGGTCTCGCGCACCGCGTCATAGGCCGAGAGGACAGGCTCGTCCAGCATGGCCTGCACAATTTCGTGCGGCGAGTGAGCCTGATAGAGCGGCTCGATCAGCGGCTGAACCACCGAGACCGTGCCGTCGTAGCTGCGCGCGTCGCTCCAGTTCTCAAGATAGTGGGTGGCGGGAATGTGCCACTCGGCCTCGAAGCCGGTCTCGTCCAGGTGCAGGCCGAGATGGACGGTGAGCTTCGCTTTGGCCATGGCGGCCTTGAAGTTGAGATCGGCGGGCGCGTCGTAGAGCGGGTTCACGTTGAGCATCAGCAGCCAGTCAACCTTGCCCGCCCAGAGGTCGCTCGTCAATTCCTTCAGTTGCGCGCCCTGCAGGGTCGGCATCGGGGTGACCGAGTCGGTGAAGAAGACCGTCTTGCCGGTGTTGCCGAGGGCCTGATTGATCTGCATGGCGAGCGAAACCACTGCCGGGTGCTGCTGCTCTCCGGCGATCACCACCGAGCGACCCGCATTGGCCTTGAGGTCGGCTGCGAGCGCCTTGAGATACTGCGCCTGCTCTGGGGTCCAGGCATGGGTCCAGGCATAGCCGGGAACCGTGGTCTCGATGCCCAGCGCGCGAGCGAGCGCCGCCGTGAAGGCGGGAACTTCGCTCGGACGGAGCGCGAGCCTGTGCTCGGCCTTGAGTCCGGTCGTGGTGGTGGTCGATTCGACCACGTACATGCGGTTCAGCGTGGCGTCCTTCGCCTCCCCGGCCAGCTTGCGCTTGGCGGCATACTGGCGCGTGAGCTGGTGGAAGCCGGGAAAGCCCGCTCCCGAGAGAAAATCGGCGTCGAGGGAGAGAATCACGTCAGCCTCGGCCACCGAGTACTGGACATCGCGGTCGCCCAGAACCGCGCGTACGGAGTCGCGATTCACCGCGTCGTACTGGACGAACTTCGCCCTGGGATAGATGGCCTGGGCCTCTTTCCACTGGCGGGCGAGCGTGGGCGAGGTGACGGTCGAGCTGAGGATGTAAATGCCCTCGCCGCCATTGGCCTTCCCGGCGATCAGACGCTCGCGCCACTCTTCCATGAACTCGACCCACTCGCGGTCTTCGCCGCGCCGGGAGGTCTTCTGAGAGCGGTCCGGATCGTACATCTGAAGCAGAGTGCCCTGGGTGAACGGGTCCGAGGAGCCGTGATTGTAGCTGTGATCGGGGTTGCCATCGACCTTGATCGGACGGTAGGCGTCCGACTTGACCAGCAGCGGCACGCTGCCCATGGCGAAGGGAAATGCCGTGGCGAAGTAGTTGGGCTTGCCCAGGATCAGGTCTTCGGGAGCCTTGATGTAGGGGTAGATCGGCTCGTCCGGCTGCTTGGTGCAACCGGCCAGGCCAGCCATGGCCATGGACGCGCCCATCAGCTTCATGAAACCGCGCCGCGAGACGGGATCGATCCACTCCTGCGCCGCATCGGGGAACTCTTTGGCGACCGCTGCCTCAAACTCGGGGGTTCCGGCCAGCTCGTCGATCGAGCGCCAGTACTTCTTTCCCTTGAGCCCCTTCATCTCGCGCCGAACCTCGGCCAGCGTCAGCGCGCTCGAGGAGGCATCGTTTTTCCCGTTTGCTGTCTGCATGGCATCTTTCCCAATTTCCATACCGGATTGGTGACTCATCGGTGGCATACCTCGCAGCTCGACAGCTCGCGCGGAGCGCGGATGTGGTAGTGATCGACCAGGAAGTTGCCCAGGGCACGCTGGCTGGTGAACCGGGTGTAGCTGACGGCTGCGGGCGCGACCATGGCCGAGTCTGCCGACTCTGTGGTGCCGGTCGCCGGGCTTCCGGGCATGGCCGGCATCTGGAGGGCGGCGACATTGGCCACTCCTGTACTCTCCGGATCCCTGGTTACGCAGTTCACACTCTGTGCCGTCGGTACGCCGGATTTGGCATCCCCAACCGAGCACCAGACGGGCTTCTCGGTCGAGGGGCCTTCCCAGGCCATGTTGTAAATCTGGTTGGTCGGTCGCAGGTTCTTGCCTGGGTTTCGATGGCAGTTCAGGCACCACTCCATCTGCAGCGTGTTCTGCGCATACATCAGCGGCATCAGGTCCACGCGGCCATGACAGCTTGCGCAGCCGATGCCCTTGTTCACGTGGATCGAGTGGTTGAAGTAGACGTAGTCCGGCAGGTCGTGAACCTTGGTCCAGGCGATGGATTCGCCGGTCGCCCAGCTATGGCGGACAGGCTCGAGCAGGCCCGCGTTGGTCCATATCTGCGAGTGGCAGTTGATGCAGGTCTTGGTCGGCGGAATCCCGGCGTAGCTCGATTTCTCGACCGAGGTGTGGCAGTACTGACACTGCAAACCCAGGCCCTGTACGTGATGCTTGTGGCTGAACGGTACCGGCTGGTCTGGTCTCTGCCCCTGCCGCGTCACCCACGGGGAGCGCTGCAACTGATCGAGCGTAACGCCGAGGGCGATCACGATCAATCCCGTAAGAATCAGACTCATCCGTGCCAGCGCGTTCGAGCTGCGGTCAAAAATCTGCGCCATGAATGTTTCCCTGCTTCCGGTTTTCTTGCGAACGCACGTTTCCCGTAACCGTTCGCAGTCTTTGCTTGTGCAGCATTACCGGACAGGAATCCCGGCTGTGCTGTGGTCGTGGAACGAGATGGAGCAAACTCGTACTAGCTCGTACAAGGAAGTTTGGATGCAAAACCCCGGGATGACGTCCACAAATTCATGTGGAAAAACAGACATCCTACGGAAACAAATATAGCAGCGATGGGCGGGGAATGAACACCGGCGCGACCCTCTTCGACGAAAAATGCAAGTGTCGGGGTGGGAGAGAAGCATTTGAAAAGAAAGCACTTTACCGATCCGGGAAACCGCGCAGAGGGGATGGCCTGCGGCCCGCGTCTCACCAATTGGGAAAAAATGTTGGATGCGATGGTGGCACAATTTGCGGTCGATTCCGAGAGCACCACAACATACTGTATGGGATGGGCGATTCTGCTGCTCGGCGCGCGAATGAGGCCGCGCTTTGGGCATTCCTTTCAATCCTTTCGCGCGCCGACTGTCTCAGATTCCGACACGGATGGCTCCTGTGGGAATCGCTGAAGCCCGTTTCTCCCGTTCTGGGGCCGAGCGGGAACTCTGCTCTGTCGGGCCTTGCAGAGGGGACGCAGTCTACCCGGACCCGGTCAGCAAATCCAGCCAAGCTGCCCGGCGAGGGCCAGCGTTTGCTGGAGGGCGCGGATACGATCTTCGGCGCTGCCGGCGTGTGGAGGAGATTCGAGGCAGGCATTGACCGCTTCCGCGAGCGTGCGGTTGCGTTGCAGGGCATCCAGTATCCGGAAGGCGAATTTGTCGAGTCTGCGGTAGTAGACCAGGCCATCGACGCGATGGACGGCGAGATAGATTTTGCGAGGGCGAATCGTGGGCAGAGTCTTACCCGAGCGGTCGGGCGATTCGCCCTCCTTGTGATGAACGGCGACGACCAGATCGTCCACATTCCAGCCGAGGTCGAGCAGCCGGAGGTGGGGTTGGAGGCATAGCGGGGAGTCTGCGCCGAGGGACGCGATCCTCTCGGGGGAGAGGGGTGGTCGGGATGCGGCGTCGAAGCTCTCGATATAGGCCCACTCGAGGCGGGCGGCATCGACTGCGGCGCGCCAGCGTTTGCCCCCATGGTGCGGATTGGTGGCGAGCCAGGCAGGAAGGGAACGGCTGAGGTTTCGCAGCGTCCAGGAGCGGGAGGGATGAGCGATGAGATAGGCGTCGATCAAGGCAGCGAATCGCTGCCTGCCGACAATGGCGCGGAGGGCAGGAAAGTCTTCGGCGACGGCTTCGCGCAGACGCGCCCAGCAGGAACGTCGATAGATGTCGAGTCTTTGCTGTGCGTTCAGCCGAGGGCTGTCGGAGAGGTAGTCGCGCGCACCCTGCTCGCGCGCACCCGGCACTGCTGCCGCATCGGGCGGGACGCGAAGATCGCCGAGCATCCTGCGTTGCAGCTCAAGCAGCGTCATGATTCATCTCCACGGTCGCTGCCGACGATTCCGGAATCGCTGCGGGCAGGTATTGGTTGGCCTTGAGCGCCTCGTCGTGGACCTCGTCGAAGCCGGGAATTCTGTCGTCCCATTCGAGCAGGGTTGCGGTGCGTCCGCAGCGGGCGATGGCGCGCTGGTAGAGCCTCCAGACGGGATCGAGCACGGGATGGTCGTGGGTATCGAGACGATATTTTTCGAACTTCGAGTGGCCCGCGATGTGAATCTGGGCAACGCGCTCGGGGGCAACGGCGTTGACATAATCGAAGGGATCGAAGCCGTGATTCCAGGAGGAGACGTAGATGTTGTTCACGTCGAGAAGAATGCCGCAGTCGGCCGCCTCGACGACCTCGTTGAGGAACTGCCACTCGGTCATTTCAGAGGCGTGAAACTCGGCGTAGCTGCTGACGTTTTCAACGGCGATGGGAAGCTCGAGAAAGTCCTGCGCTTCGCGAATGTTGGCTGCGGTCTTGCGGACCGCTTCCCAGGTGTAGGGCAGTGGCAGCAGGTCGTGGGAGTAGGTGCCATCGACGCTGCCCCAGCAGAGATGGTCGGAGAGCCACGGAGTGTTCGTCCGCCGGGTGAGCGACTTGAGCCGTCTGAGATGGTCACGATTGAGCCGGTCGGCAGAGCCGAAATACAGCGAGACGCCATGCTGGACGACGCGATATTGCTCGAGGATGCGATCGAGCATCCGGAGCGGCAGGCCGCCATCGACCATGTAGTTTTCCGAGATGATTTCAAACCAGTCCACGGTTGGATTTCGGGAGAGGATGTGGTCGTAGTGCGGAATGCGCAGGCCGACGCCTACGCCGTAATCCGTGTATCCGTTGAAGCGATTGGCAGGCATGATTTTCTCGTGTGGGTAGAGTTTGAATGACTTCGCGGAGGCGCCGGGAGCGGCTCCGCGAAGCGCGGCGAAAGCGGGTCTACTTGCCCATCGGCTTCGAGCCGTCGGTGGCGCAATCGCCCTTGCCCTTGCAGGAGTTCTTTCCCGGGTGCTTGCCGCCGCCCTGGCCCTTGCAATCGTTCATCCCCTTGCAGGCGTGCTTGGGCAGGGGAGCCTTGTCGGCAGCGGCAAGGAGCAGGCTGGCGCTGATCCGGGTTGCGCCGTGGGTGGGCTGCGCCTCCAGGCGAGCGGTCGCGCCGCCCATCAGTCCGGCCAGAGCTGCGGAGAGTGCAAGGGTGTGGATGGTTTTCGAGTTCATGTCGATTTCCTTTCGTGGCTGGGCCGGCTTCCACTCGTGAGCGGAACCGGACGTTGCGGATTTCGCGGAGCGTGATCTCCGCCTGCCTCGATGGTGCTG
>JAJZFR010000128.1 GCA_021805265.1 Acidobacteriota bacterium
CCAGATCGACCAGCAGAACGCGTTCCCCGCGCGCCGAAAGCGCGCGCCCCAGCGAGGCCAGCAGACTCGTCTTCCCAACGCCTCCGGCGAGGGAAAACAAGGCCATCACCGGCGTCCGCCCCGGAGCTTGTGGCTGCTGCATCTCCGACGAAACCTGATCGGGATGGAAGACGCTCTTCAGCGCAAACCAGCCTCGCGTGATCCGCTCGCGCGAGGCCAGAAGCGGGTCCTCTACGCTGCTCTGGGCCTGAGATGTCGGTGCCTGGGAAGCCAGTCGCTGGGGCCGAAAATCGCCATGCACGGGAAACGCCGTCGATCCGTAGCCGGAACTTTCCCACTCCTGCCCTGCTGGCTCCGCAGAATAAACCGGCGGGGAACTTCGCTCGAAATGGTGCTGCTGCGGAATTTCGGCGGTCGCCTCGACCCGGCGAACCATCACCGGGCGCTGGGGCGGCTGGGGTGGCCGGGGATTGTGAACATGGGCGGGAGTCTGCGCGACCCCGCCACCCATCGGCAGTTCCGCCAGCCACGAGGGCAGAATCGGCGCATCCGGGCCAGGCATGGACATCTCATCGGGTGCTGGCTGGCTCGGATACTGCCCGGAAAAAGATCGCTCTCCGTAATTTTCTGCGCTGCTGGCAGGCCGCTCTCTCCCAACCGACCGATCCGGTTGCCTCTCATGATGGCTCTGCGGCGGGGATGGACGCGCGTCAAACTGCCGGTCCGCCTGTCGGTCTGCGCGTTCCCTGGCAGCCGGATCGTTCCCGATATGCCCGCCATAGCTCTTCTCTTCCATGCTGAACGGCTGTCCAATCCCGGGTGTGGGGATTCCATGATCTTCCGATTTGCCTGCACCCCCATTATCCACGTCTTCGCGGCCCCAGGGATCGTCAGGGTAGGAAACCGGCGCCGGCGGGATGGCACCCCTGCGCTCCGGCCCACGTTGCAGTCCAGGCCCCTTGTCGGCTCGCTGCGCGGCTTGCTGCTGCTCGGCTTGCTGCTGCGCGGCTTGCTGCTGCTCGGCTCGCATCTCGGCCTGCTGTCCCGCTTGCTGCTCGGTTCTCTGCTCGGCTCGCTGTCCCAGGTGAGACAAACGGTGCATCAGCGATTTTCGCTGTGCTTCCTGCGCTGCCAGAACCGCCTGGCGCTCGGCCTCGCCCTGCCGCGCAATCTCGGCCAGGCGCTCGGCCTCCGCACGGCGAAGCTGTTCCGCCTGTTCCGCCGCCTCGCGCGCCGCCCGTTGCGCCGCTTCCTGCGCTGCGCGTTCTTCCTCTTCCAGCGCTTTCAGCCTGGCCACTTCCTCCGCTTCTTCCACGCGGCGTTTGGCCGCTACGCGCGCTTCGGAGCGTGAGGCGGAGAAATCCCGATACTTCGCGCCGCGCATGTTCGCCCAAGCATAGAGGGTGGCTATGTCATCCGGGGTTCCGTGTTGTCCTGTCGGTAGATTCAGCTCCGCCACGGCCACCTTTTCGTCTCCATCGTCGCTTGGTCCGCCATCGCGCTACTTATGATTCAAACGTCGCAAAGGAAGCATCGAGGTTTGATATATCGAATGGTTTTTCCAGCTACTACCACATACTCGTGTCAGTCTAATGTTCCGTTGTTGACAAGACAATAACACCCACACGGTTACCGACTACCACTTTTTTGTTATAGACCTGCATCGAATGCACCACATAAGCAACCATGCGCGGGCGACCGCTCTGCTTCCACACGCCAGATCAAGAGGCAAAGTTCTCTGTTATGCCAGATAAGCCAGATAACCCGGCAAACCCGGATTCGGCTTTTTCCTGACCAGCGAAGACTGCCAGCCAGACCGGCGTCGCCCCTGCCGATGTGCTACCTTAGAAGACGGAAGTTCATCCGGAGCTCGTAGCTCAGTCGGTAGAGCAACGCACTTTTAATGCGTGGGTCCTGGGTTCGATTCCCAGCGAGCTCACCAATCCTTCGGTGCTTCCACCTGTTTGTCAATGCAATCCAGCCCGCTAAAGGTCGCCCGATCCAGCGCCCACGGAGTGACTCTGCTCTGCCGCCACGGTCACGAAGTGGGCCGATCCGGCGGCGGCAGCGAGGCCAGGAACTGGCTCCCGAATCGCTCCGCGTAATCCTCCAGCAGTTGTTTCACGCGACCTGCGTCGGTCGAGCGAACCAGCAGCCCGGCGTGGTGATCCTTGCGGATGCGCAGCGCGATCTCCGGGTCCGTGAAGCTCGACATATCCGGGTCCGCCTCGCGCGCCAGGCAAAGCACACTGCCCGCGTACTCCTCGCGCGCAGCGGGCGGCTCGTAGCGCTCCCCGCGCGCTTCGGCTACATCGATCCTGGCCCACTCCCGCCACAGATTCACCCCCGTCGACAGCTCCACCAGGTCGGCGATGAACGCTCCACCCACCCGCGCCGCGATCTCCAGAAAATAAAACCTTCCCTGGGCGCGGATGAACTCGCCATGCGTCACCCCGTGCTTCATCCCCAGCGCCGGGGCCAGACGACGGTTGATCTCCGTCAACTCCGCCCACTCCGCGCTCGCGCGATCCACCGTCCGCGTGGTAAAGACGCCGCCCTCCTGCATCAGCTCGAGCGGCGGGCGCCCGTACTGGTGAACCGCCGAAAACACCACCTCGCCTTCGCTCACGATCGAGTCCACGTGAAAGATTTCTCCGGGCACAAACTCTTCCATCAGGAAGTGGCTCTGCCGGTCGCCCAACTCGTTCAGCGCGCGCCATAGCTGCTCCGGCTCGCCAATCCGCCGAATCCCCAGCGCCGAGGCCTCCGCGCGAGGCTTCAGCAGCCACGGTGCCGGAACCCTGTCCATGTACTCGCGAAGCTCGTCGTAGGCCAGCACGCGCACGAATCGCGGTACCAGAAAACCCGCCTCCCGCGCAGCCATCCGCATGGCCAGCTTGTCCCGATAGAACGCTACCGCCGTCGTCCCCATGCCCGGAATCCGCATGTGCTCGCGCAGGTGCGCCACCACCTCCATGTCGAACTCGTCGATCGCCGTCAACCGGTCCAGCCTGCGGCTGCGCCCAAGCCAGGTCACCGTGTTCAGTATCTGCTCGTGCGTCAGATCGGCGGGCATCGTGACCATCTCCTCCAGAGCCTCACGCGGCCAGTCGCCACCCGCCAACTTGTCCACCGTCAACAGCAGCGGCTTCACGCCCAGCTCGGCAAGCTGCCGCAGATACTCCTGGCCTTTTTCGTAGCTGGCAATACACAGAAACCTCAACCCGTCCTCTGCCATTCCGCACCCTCCGCAAACGTTGCTCCCGCTGCCCGCCAAACTCGCCCCGATTGTGCATAGTTCTACCACAGCCAGAGAGCGATTCAGCACCAGGCCTCAGGTTGTTCCGTTGAGACAACCGAGGCCAGCCCCATCCGCTACACTCGCAGGGAGAGGCAAAACTCGGTTCCGGAATCACAAACCAGAATCCCAAACCAGAATCAAAGACCACCAACTCCATGCTCGACGCGCAACAGATCGCAGCACTCCACGACCGGCTCAATCAAACCTGGCATCGCGAGGCCATCGAAGCCTGGCTGCCGCCCGCCCAGCCGTGGCCAGCCCTGGTGGCCAGCCAGCACCTGGCGAACTTTGAACTCTGGCACACCGAAGACGCCGCTCGCGCACCCAACGTCGCGGATGAACAGCTTGCCCGCATCAAGCGCAACATCGACGCCACCAACCAGCGCCGCAACGACCTCGCCGAAGCCATGGACATTCAACTGCTCGCCTGGCTCGCGGCTCGCTCCCTGCCCAATCCCGACGCCGAGTTGCACTCCGAGTCGCCCGGTCTCATGATTGACCGCCTCTCCATCCTCTCCCTCAAAATCTTCCATACCGCCGAGGAGATTGAACGCGCCGATGCCTCCGAAAGCCATCGCGAACGCAACCGTCAGCGCCTGACCACGCTGGCCGACCAGCGCGCCGATCTCGCTGTCTGTCTCGAACGGCTATGGCTCCGGATCGAGCAGGGAACTCGCCGTTTCAAGCTCTACCAGCAGCTCAAAATGTATAACGATCCCACCCTCAACCCGGCCGTTTATCGACACACTTGAGCGAGCAGGGACGAAGAGCGCTCTGGCGCTCCGCTATCCCCAATCCACCGGCCCATTGACGCAGACCGGCGTTCTGCGTATAAAGAATTGGCTAAGACTTGAATCAACCGCAAGGAATCGTCGAGTCGCTGGCGACGGCCAAAACGGGGAACACCTGGCACCTGATACTTTTCTCACATGACACCAGAGGCGCGAACTCCATCATCCAGTCGTAGGAAGCCTGCACCGGCGCTGACGCGAGCGGCTCAGGCTCCTGCCCACTCGCCGCAGATGCTCCAGCACTATCAGGCCGCTCTGCAACTGCTCCAGCAGGGTAAATATGAAAAGGCTCTGGTCGCCCTCGAAAAGCTGCTGGCCTCCGCTTCCCCTGAGATTTCCGAGCGATGCCGCATGTACATCGTCGCCTGTCATCGACAGATGGACAAGTCGAAGCTGGTCTTCGACTCGCCCGAGGAGCGGTACGATTACGCCGTCTCTCTGCTCAACATGGATTACTACGAGGACGCGCGCGAGCAGTTCCTCGAGATTCTCGCCGAGCATCCCCAGGCCGACTACGCGTTGTACGGCGTGGCCGTGCTCGACGCCATCACCGGTCAGGCAGAGGAGTCTCTGGAAAATCTCTCCCGCGCCATTGCCCTCAACGCCAGGAACAGACTGCTCGCCCGCGCCGACGCCGATTTTCAAAGCATGATCGACGATCCCCGCTTCACCGAATTGCTCTATCCCGAAGCATCCTGACACGTCCGCCTGCCGAATTCCCGGCCAGACTCAAGCCAGCTCGCCAGATCAGCTCGCAAAAGGAGGCCTCCTGAGTTTCCCCATCTCCAGCCCGTCGCTCGTCCCGCTGCGCGTCGTAGCCATCGGCGGCGGAACCGGCCTGTCCACGCTCCTACGCGGCCTTCGTCGTCACGTCGCCATCGCCGGTCAGGCGCAGCCTGAAAATCTCTCCACCGGCCTGATCTCCGACCTCGCCGCCGTGGTCACCGTTACTGACGACGGCGGCTCCTCCGGGCGACTGCGCGAAGAGTTCAACATGCTACCCCCCGGCGACCTGCGCAACTGCATGGTTGCCCTCAGCGAGGAAGAAGACCTGATCGCTCAGCTCTTCCGCCACCGCTTCCGTTCCGGCGGCGACATCAAAGGCCACAACTTCGGCAATCTCTTCGTTGCCGCGCTTACCGAGATCACCGGCGATTTCGCCCACGCCATTCAGCTCGCCAGCAAGATTCTGGCCACTCGCGGTCGCATCTATCCCGCCACCACAGCCAACGCCACGCTGGTCGC
>JAJZFR010000119.1 GCA_021805265.1 Acidobacteriota bacterium
GAAGAATCAGCCCACCCGTTCGAGTTCGACCATGTAAGCGTCATGTAACGAACGCCCAGGTCGTAGTACATCCGCAGCAGCGCCAGCGAGTGTTCGATCGAGTGGCCGCCCTCGATCCCCATCAGCGCGGCAAACTTGTGCTCCTTGTGCGCGGACACAATGCCCGCAGCCGTAGTTGTAAAACGAATCTGGTCTGGGTGACGCGCTGCTTGATCGCGCACCGCGTCGATCAGCTCCAGTGTGCGTCGCGCATACTGCCCCTCATACAGTTTCGGCTCGACCCAGATCGAAAAAAACGCCGCGCCGAGATTGCCCTTGTGAATCGCGTCCAGGTTCACCTGTCCGGTGCCCAGAGGATCGCCAAGATCGTAGTGGTCATCCACAAAGCGCTGGGGAGTGTCCTCGTGCGTGTCGATCACGATTGCCGCAGCGTGAACCTGCGCCAGCGTCACGACCTTCCGCGCTGTCTGCCTGGTCACCGGGGATGAGGAGGTCTGTGCGTGGGTCATGAACGCAGTCGTCGAAAAAACCAGAAGCGCTGCCGCTGCTGAACTCAGGCGAAACATCATCGTGCGAAGGTCCTCTCAGCGGAATCGATGATCTGGTTGGATCGGATTGTAGCAGGTTCGCTGAGACAACTCAGGCCCTGAGAAAATCCTTCGCAACCTGAAGCGTCACATCGCGCGTTACGTCCGAGATAGCTTCGGTCAGCGGCAACTGTTTGGGGCAAGCCTGAATACAGTTCTGCGCAAACCCGCACTCCTGGACGCCGCCATCGCCAGCCAGCGCGCGCAGGCGGTCTTCCTTCAACACCTTACCCGAGGGATGAGAATTGAAGAGCTTCACCTGCGCAATCGTCGCCGCGCCAACAAACCCGGTAGCATCGTTGAACTGCGGACAAACCTCCATACAGCAGCAGCAGCTGATGCAGTTCGACAGTGGATAGGCCACCTCCTGCTGCTGCGGAAACACCCGCGGCCCCGAGCCAAGGTCATAGGTGCCATCCACCGGAACCCAGGCTTTCACCGCCTTCAGGTTCTCGAAGAGTACGCTCCGATCCACGGAAAGATCGCGAACAACCGGAAACTTGGTCAGCGGCTGAACGCGAATCGGCTGCTCCAGCTTGTCCACCAGCGCGGAACAGGCCATGCGCGCCTTGCCGTTGATCACCATCGCGCACGAGCCGCAAATCTCCTCCAGGCAATTCGAGTCGTAGGCGATCGGCGTCGTCTCCTGACCGCTGGAATTGACCGGATTTGCGGCAATCTCCATCATCGCCGAGATCACGTTCATCCCCGGCTTCCACGTCACCTCGAATTTTTCCCACATCGCTTCCGCATCCGGACTGCTTTGCCGCTTCACTTCAAACTGAATCGTCTTCCCTGCCATGGCCCCTCTCCATTGCCGGACTCAACCGGCATCCTGATCCACTTCGATTGAGTTAGCTTGCTGCGTCGTATCGACGCGGTCTCGGAGGAATGTGCGCTGTATCGACAGCCTCAAATTCAAAACGCGGCTCATCCGCATCCGCCGCATAGCTGGCCTTCGTCGTCTTCAGGAACTTTTCGTCGTTCCGCTCGGGAAACTCCGGCTTGTAGTGCGCGCCGCGCGACTCGTCCCGAAGTTTCGCCCCCCGCGCAACCACGCGCGAAATCTGAAGCATGTTGTAAAGCTGCCGCGTGAAAGCAAAGCTCGTGTTCGCCCACTGGCTCTTGTCGCTCAGGTTGATATTGCGATAGCGCTCCATCAACTCCACGATTTTTTCGTCTGCTTCCTGGATGTTCTTGTTATGCCGGATGACTGTAACATTCTTGGTCATCGTCTCGCCCAGTTCACGCCATATCCGGAAAGGGTTTTCGGTCCCGCTTGAAGTCATCAGGCCCCTGTTCATCTCCTGCTGACGCGCCAGTTCACTGGCGTGGCCGCCATCGCCGGGTGCGGCCTTCAGCGCCTTGGCATAGGCAATCGCATTCGGCCCGGCCTGAAATCCACCGTAGATGCAGCTCATCAGCGAGTTCGCGCCAAGGCGATTCGCCCCGTGATACTGATACTCCGCCTCGCCCGCTGCGAATACGCCGGGAATATTTGTCATCTGGTTGAAGTCCACCCACAACCCGCCCATGGTGTAGTGCATACCGGGAAATATCTTCATCGGAACTTCCCGTGGATCGTCCCCGACGAACTTCTGGTAGATTTCCAGAATTCCTTCCAGCTTCCGATTCAGCGTTGCCTTGTCAATGTGAGTCAGGTCAAGATACACCATCGGCTGCCCGTCAATGCCCAGTCCGTGCTCATAGACCACCTTGTGAATTGCCCGTGTCGCCACATCGCGCGGCACAAGATTGCCATACTTCGGATACCACTCCTCAAGAAAATACCAGCGGTCAGGCTCGGGGATCGCGTTGGCACTGCGCTTGTCGCCAACCGTTCGCGGCACCCAAACGCGACCGCCCTCGCCACGCGCAGACTCCGACATCAACCGCAGCTTATCCTCGCCGGGAATAGCCGTCGGATGCACCTGGATGAACTCGCCGTTCGCGTAATATGCCCCCTGCTGATACAGCGCCGACTGTGCAGACCCCGTGCAGACAACCGAGTTGGTGCTCTTGCCAAAGATTGCGCCGATCCCGCCCGTCGCAACAATAATCGCGTCCGCCGCGAACGTTGTCACTTCCATCGTGCGCAGGTTCATCGCACAGATGCCGCGCGCCACTCCGTTTGAATCGAGAACTGCCGATAGAAACTCCCAGCCCTCGTACTTCTTCACCTTGCCCTCTGCCTCATGGCGGCGTACCTGCTCGTCCAGCGCATAGAGCAGTTGCTGCCCGGTAGTCGCGCCCGCAAAGGCCGTCCGCTGATACAGCGTCCCGCCAAACCGGCGAAAATCAAGCAGTCCCTCCGCCGTGCGATTGAATGGCACACCCATCCGATCCAGCAGGTCGATGATCGCCGGCGCCGCCTCGCACATCGCCTTCACCGGCGTCTGGTTGGCCAGAAAATCGCCGCCATAAATCGTGTCGTCAAAGTGCTTCCACGTCGTGTCGCCTTCGCCCTTCAGATCCTTTGCGGCGTTGATGCCGCCCTGTGCGCACACAGAGTGAGACCGCTTGACCGGAACAATCGAGAAAAGGTCCACGTTGCCGCCTGCTTCCGCAATCTTGATCACTGCTGAAAGGCCAGCCAGACCGCCTCCGACTACGATGATTTTGGGTGCCGCCATGAGTTATGAACCTTTTCCTTTCGCGCCAATGCTTGAGAACGATTCCGACCATGCCTCAAACCGTTTGTTGCCCTACCTGCTGTGTGCCCAATGTCTCTGAACGTTTGTTGCCCTACCTGCTCCGGGTGCCCCAGGTCTCGATTCTGAGACCTGGGATTCCCCAGTCATCCCATACAAAATCACGCGTCCAAGAACGGGAGAGTCAGATACTGATTCGAATCATCGCCTGCCGAAGCAGGAGCTACAACCCGACTTTGCGCCGGGGCTACCTCCGCCGGAGCATTCTTGTAATCAGGTCCAACGAAAGCGTAAATACTGGCCAGTCCCATCCCCGCCAGTACAATCCCCAACGCCAGGCAAACATAACCGAAGCGCTTGCGAGCTTTCACTCCCGGCGTAATCCCCCACTTGGCCGCAAACAGCCAGATACCATAGGAAAAATGCCAGCAGACCGCGATCATCGCAATCACATAAACCGCCAGCATCCACGGGTTTGCCAACTCCATCTGCACCTTGTGAAAAGCGGCACCGGGATGCTCCGGCAGGCTGACACCCATGAAGCGCTGTCGGATAACATGCTGCAAGATATACACAAATGCGATATAGCCGGTCCACCGCTGCATCATGTACATCCAGTTACCCGCCCAGGGGTAATAGATCACATTCGCCTTGCCACGCATGGCAATATAAACGCCATACAGAGCGTGATAAGCCAGAGGAATAAAGATCAGACAGACCTCCAGCACACGCACCAGAGGCAGGCTGTTGAGGAACTTTACCTGCGCCGCATAAGCCGCTGGCCCTTTCAACGCCTCGAAATTCGAGAGCAGATGCTCGATCAAAAAGGCTCCGATGGGGACGATGCCGGAAAGCGAATGCAGCTTGCGCAAAAGAAACGAATTGCCCTGGCCAGCGCGAAGCGGTTCCACACCACGTCCGACTGGGCTGGGCGAATGGCTGGCATCATTGCTACCGGAGGTTGCCATGGCTGATATGCTCCTGAAAAATCAAGTGAAAGGCTTTAAGCGATCAGAAATCAGTACCGTCAAACCTAATGAGCATTATTGGTGCCAGCCAACAACACCGTCAAGGAATCGGGGCAATCCCTTGCCGCATTGCGAAAAATCGTTTCCCCACCCCGGTCCGTGTCCCCATTTCATCGATGGTATTCCCGCGTGATTGCCAGACCCCATCAATACCAATACCATGGCGCAACTATGCGCAGGACGCCGCGCACGGCACCATCCACACGCTGCCATGGCGTCCCGTAACGGCGACCCTTGAACCCTGAATAGCCCTCTGGATCGATATTGCAGGGAAACCGCAGGTGGACACCCGGTTGCCCCTTGCAACCAATCACCTGACGATAGATCAGGTGCTCCAGCAGACGAACATCCGTTGTATTCAGAAACCTCCGCGAATCCCTCAGATGCTTGTCGTAAAAATTATGGGAGCAGGCAAATACCTGAACGCTGGCATCAAATCCTCGGCGTGGAAAGCCGAGTTTCCGGCAGTCCACCATCAATTCCGGCGGTTCGCCGAGACTATCCATCGCGCGCCCAAGGCCGGGAAAAATCAGGCGACCGGTCGTCTTGACCAGGTGTGTGGTGGCTGAGCGCAACTTCGACCGCGTCAGCCCCTCATCCAGCAACTCCATTTCTGTGTAACCATAATTGAGACCTGCTGGGATGCGATTGCCTGGAATGGAAAGAATTTCAACCGGTTTATCGAGCGGGTTTTCCGTCTCCGCGATGCGTCGCAACGAATCCAGCTCGGCCCCCGAGTTTTCCAGCAACATAATATGTCCCGCCGCACGATGTGGATAGGCAAGCCAGAAACGCAGTGATCGCTCGTAATCCTCCAGCCGAAGCGCAGGGTCGGCGCGCAGCACACCGGCCTCCGCTGCGGGCCTGATCGTAGCCGTCATCGCCAGCAGGAAACTTGGAGCTGGCTTGCTTTGCTGGTTTTCCACCATGGTAAAACCGCCTTGCCCTGGCGTTCCGCCGCGTCCTAGATCGATTGCACGGGTATCAGCGTCAGATCGTCCACCAGCCCAACCTCGCGCTGCACAAATGGCTCACCATAGCGCACCCCGGCAA
>JAJZFR010000123.1 GCA_021805265.1 Acidobacteriota bacterium
GCTCCGGTATTGACGCCGACGAGTACGAGCTCGTCTTGTTTGGGATCGAGTTTGGGATTGGGGCTGCGCTCGAGGTGAAAGGCAATGGCTGGCCTGGCTTTTGCGGCAGGCTCGGCAAAGACGGGCAAGGAGAGTCGGACGACGATGCGCACCGTGCCTGCGGAGGAAGCGGGAGGGATCTGATCGACCAGAATGCGATAGGTAGCTTCCTGAGCAGCGGGTGTCTGTCGAAGGACCAGGCGGATGATCTGAGTGGCTCCGGGGGCAATGGTGGCGAGCGGCGGGCTGACGAGCAGCGCCGTGGCCGGAGCAAGTTGGTCTTCGCCGTCCTTGATAGCCCAGTCGTAGGCGCGGATCTGGATGGCGGTTTCGGCGGTGCCTTTGTTGGTAATGGAGATAGTGGTGGCCATTTCCCCTGGCGGGAGGAAGATATTGACGGGCATGACGGCGATGGTCTGAGCCGACGCGGCAAGAGATGTGAGGACAATCGCCAGAAGGATTGCGGCATGCAAGAGGGATCGAATTTTCGCGATTCGTGTCATGGCCTTGCAGTATCCTTCGTCTGGCGGACAAACCTGTACGTGCCTTCGCCCCGAGTCAGCGGGAGGCGGGTTGAATTCGTCGATCCTCTGATTTCAATTGACGTTGTTACGCGACTGGTCCGACGTGCGCGTCATGCAGGGGAACCTTCCGGATCAACCCGGATGATTTCGGAGGATTGGTACGCCGGGAGGTTCCACTTCATGTCGAGTTGCGGCTAGTAGGTAACCGTGGCCGTGATGGTGTCGGTATAGGCACCGGGAGGAACGGACTGGCCAGCGGGGATGCTGCCGTAGACGGTGAGAGCATCGGCGGTGGTGCCGGTGGTCTGTCCGGTCACGGTGTCAGTGCCCACGGTGTTGCCCCAGTTGGTGGTCAACGCAGAGTTCGAGTAGAGGGCATAGTTCAGCGTCGCGCCTGCAGGTCCGGTCATCTTACGCGAGGTCACCGTGGCTCCCGTCGCAGTACCGGCGTTGAGACCGACGTTGAAAGGATTAGTTGACTGGTTGCAGGTTACGGTGACGGTGGTGTTGACGGCGGAAGCGGATCCGGTGTAGGTACCGAAGGCGAGCGCGTTGGCCGCGATGGTGCAGACCGAGGCGACGGTTGCGGTGACGGTGAAGGTTGTGGTGACGGCGGTAGTGGCGAAGGCTGGGGCGGTCATAGCGGCAAAGCCGAAGATGCCGACACACAGCATGGGCAGTTTTGATTTCATTGCACGAACGAGATTCATTAGCGTCCTCAGATTGCGAAAGTTTCGCAGAATTTTTCAGTTATTTGTCATATCGATCTCACGCCAAAGCGAAAGCCGATGTCATCCCTTGGTTAGCCCTGGTCAGCTTATGCAGAGCGTGTCGCCGTCCCCGGTCGTCAGGCACTACTTCCGCTGGAACCTCTCACTCGCCTGCCTTCCTGCCTGACCAGGGGATTCTCGAACGATTGATTAGGGTCATTCGAGAACAGACAAACCCAGTAGATGCATGGATTGCAATAGCTTGTAAATAACTTTAAGAAACATCGCGTGTAATAGCAATACAACCAATGCTTTACCGAATTGACGCAGGAGTACCCATGGGAAACTCTCCGGGAACAAGCCACCAGGTTACCTGAAACGCCGGAAATGGGGCGTATTTTGGGATTGGATGGGGGGGAATCAGGATGGTAACCGTCAGGTCGGTTACCTGGCACCGGGAGATTCAAGAGTAAGTTTCAATAACTGACGGTGACAAGGAGAAGCGAAGTAGGGCTGTCGCCGGTTAGAGGTCGGGAGGATACTTCCCTCCTTGCGGCTGCATCGGCCTGGAAGGAAGGTTGGGTAGGCTCTGCGGCCACGGTACCTGGCTGACTCATGGGGGCAGCAATCGCCGGGGCATCGGAGCGGAGGATCGGGCTAGCGCCGGAGTTGGCGACTTCAGCGGCATAGGCGGCCTGGACGCCGATGCGATAGCCGGTTCCGAGGGCACAGAGAACCTTGACGCTGCTGACGGAGTGCTCAAGAGCGGCGGCATAACTTCCGTAATACATGGTATTTGCAGTAGCCTGGCAGGTGTCTGCGACGGTGGCGCTGACGGTGAACTGAGCGGCCGGGGTGGTGGCATAGAGGGTGCCGGAGCATGTGGCGAGACAGAGAAGCTGACGAATGACTGCCCTGTAGATCGTTCGACGTATCATCGCCAGCCTCCTTTCGCGATTTCGGTTCGGATCGAGTGTTCGCTGCTCTGTACTTCGGCGAATCTTAGGGAAACCTAAGCTGATTTGCGGGCAGACTCGACTCTTTGGTAACCCGAGACGAGGCGGATTTGGTCGCGCCTGGCCGCGCCCCCGCAGGAAAATAATGGTAACGCAAAATTTTCGATATGGTAATCCACTTTAGTGCTATAAGGTAACCGCTTATGGTTACCCAATGGACCGAAAAAGGGGTTTCCTGGAGTTCAAAGGACGGAGCGGAACTGCTTGCACACGGGGTGATCCGGCTGCCATGTCAATGCAATCGCGAAAAAAAGTGTGAATTTTCAGGAAAAACGGGGATTGCGGGGAGGGATGGGGGGTCAACCGGCGAGCGGGCGCGGGTAAGGCAGGGAATGGAAAGCGAGGAGAATTGGCTGGCGCGAAGTTGCGCTGGGAGCGGGAGGCGGACTCAGAGTGGTTAAGGTCAGACGGGGCGGGTCAAGCGATTTCGGGTGGTTTTCAGGCGGGAACAGAGGCTGCGGAAGGGTAAAGGAGCTACTGCCAGGCTCCGCCACGGGCCGCGCGGCGGAGATATTGGCCGCGACCGGGGCGTCCGATGAAATTTCCGTTCGAGACGATGAGTTCCCCGCGCGAGTAGACATCGCGGGCGTTTCCGCGGACGCGAAAGCCCTCGAAGAGAGAGTAATCGACGCGCATGTGGTGGGTGGCGGCGGAGATGGTGTGGGGCTGGAGTGGATCCCAGAGAACGAGGTCGGCGTCGCTGCCGGGTGCAAGCAGGCCCTTTTGGGGATACATGCCGAAGATGCGCGCCGGGGCAGCGGAGACGAGTTCGACAAAACGATTGAGGCTGAAGCGGCCCAGGCCGACGCCGTGATGATGGAGAAGCTGGAGGCGGTTTTCGATGCCTGGTCCTCCGTTGGGGATTTTGGTGAAATCGCTTTTGCCGAGCGCCTTCTGATCTTCGAAACAGAAGGGGCAGTGATCGGTGGAGACGACCTGGAGATGATCTCGGCGGAGTCCTTCCCAGAGGCTGGGCTGGTTTCTTCGCTCGCGGAGGGGTGGGGTGAAGACGTATTTCGCGCCCTCCCAGCCGTCTTCGAGGTGATCTTCGAGGGAGAGCAGGAGGTACTGTGGACAGGTTTCGGCAAAGGCGGGAAGGCCGCGGTCGCGGGCCTCGCGAACCTGGTTGAGTGCGTCTTCGCTGGAGAGATGCACGATGTAGACGGGAACGCCAGCCATCTCGGCCAGGGCGATGGAGCGATGAACAGCCTCTGCCTCGGCGCGGGTGGGGCGTGTGAGCGCGTGGTGGATGGGGGCGGTTTTGCCTTCGGCGAGAGCCTGCTGGACGATGACGTCAATGGCCGAACCGTTTTCGGCGTGCATGCAGATGAGGGCGCCATTCTTCGCGGTCTGTCGGAGCGCCTTGAAGATGGTGGCGTCATCGACCATGAGGGCGTTGGGGTAGGCCATGAAGAGCTTGAAGCTCGAGACGCCTTCGCGGACGAGGTCGTCCATATCTTCGAGGCCGGATTGGCCGAGGTCAGTCACGATCATGTGTAGGCCGTAGTCGATGACGGCTTTTCCAGCAGCTTTTTTCCACCAGAGGTCGAGGGCGTCGCGCATCTTTGTTCCGCGCGCCTGAATGGCGAAGTCAACGATGGTGGTGGTGCCGCCGATGGCGGCGGCGACGGTGCCGGTCTCGAAGTCGTCGGCGGAGGTGGTGCCGCCGAAGGGCATGTCGAGATGGGTGTGCGCGTCGATGCCGCCGGGGAGGACGAGCAGGCCGGAGGCATCGACGACGGTGTCCGCCGCAGAGGGTGGAATGCCGGCGCGAATCTCCCTGATGGTCGCGCCCGAGATCAGGAGGTCAGCGCGCTCGGTGGTGTCGGCGTTGACGATGGTTCCGTTCTGGATGAGGGTGGCCATGATGGCTCCGGAGAGATTTTCAGGCTTTGGTTGCGGTGCGCTGGGCCCAGGTTTCAGGCGCGCGCCCGGTGGGGAGTTCGACCATGGTGATGCAGTCATCGACGGGGCAGACGCAGGAGCAGAGATTGCATCCGACGCACTCGGATTCGTCGACGCGTGGAATGCGGTCGAGCGGGGTTGGGTAGGGTCCATGCGCGTGGCGAGCGAGGTCTCGCTCACGACGGGTGACCGGGGTGACGGCGTGGGAGGCGCGACTGGCCGCTTCGTGGCTGGATGGGATTGGATGGATTTCGACGTGCACATCGACGTGGCCATTGCCTGGGCCATTGCCTGGGCCATTGACGGGGCCAGTGACGCGGTCGAGATGGATGCACTGGTGGGCGCCGTCCCAGCAGGCAATGTGGCAGAGGTCGCAGCCGATGCAGGTTTGTTCGTCGATGCGGGCGACGATCTTGTAGTTGAGGTTGAGGTGTTTCCACTCGGTGACGCGGTTGAGGGAGAGTCCACGGAAATCCTCGAGGGTTTGGAAACCTTTGGTGAGCATCCAGTTGTGGAGGCCGTCGATCATGTCTTCGACGATGCGATAGCCGTAGTGCATGGCGGCGGTGCAGACCTGAAGGGTGGCGCAGCCGAGGAGGAGAAATTCGGCGGCGTCGCGCCAGTTGGCGATGCCGCCGATGCCGGAGAGCGGGAGGGCGGATTCCGGGTCGGCCATGATCTGCTGAACCATGTTGAGCGCAATGGGCTTTACGGCGGGTCCGCAGTAGCCGCCGTGGGCGCTGAGGCCGGCGACGTTGGGGCGCGGGACGAGGGTGTCGAGATCGATGCCGGTGATGGAGTTGATGGTGTTGATGGCGGAGAGGGCATCGGCTCCGGCGCGTTTGGCGGCGCGTGCGCTGGCGCGGATGTCGGTGACGTTGGGGGTGAGCTTGACGAGGACTGGAGTGCGCGCTTTCTGCTTGACCCAGGCGGTGATGCGCTCGGTGTATTCGGGCACCTGGCCGACGGCGGAGCCCATGCCGCGCTCGCTCATGCCGTGGGGACAGCCGAAGTTCAACTCGAGGCCGTCGGCTCCGGCGTCTTCGGCGCGGGCGACGATTTCGTGCCAGGCTTCAGGGGTGGACTCGACCATGAGGGAGGCGATGACGGCGTGCGCCGG
>JAJZFR010000102.1 GCA_021805265.1 Acidobacteriota bacterium
GGCGCGAGGGCGAGGAGAAAAAGCAGCGGCGACGGCGTCCATCGCCGGTTGCCCTGGATGACGCTCTTGAGCAGTAACAGCAGCGGCAGATGGAGGGTGTAGAGCGAGTAGGAAAAACGCGCCGAGACGCGGATGAGCGGCACTCCCGGGCCTTGAGGAGCAGGGACGTTTCGCGCGGAGAGCAGGCACCAGAGAACCAGAAATGACATGATTGCTATCCCCGCGTCTCCGACCCCTTCGCTCACCAACTTCTGTTTTCCGATGGCCAGAAAAACCGGAATCGCGAGAAGAACTGCAAGCCAGCGCATGCGTGCCGCAGAGGATTGGGGCAGGGTAAGCTGAGGAATCCGGTGCAGCAGCGCGCCCGCCAGCCAGACGCTGAAATAAAGCAGAATCGGCCCGCGAACGAGAAACGCGATGGCGGCGAAGAGCGCAATGCAGAGCAGGCGAGGGGTGGTTTTCGTCTGGCGTCGCAGCGCGAAAAACGCGAGCGGAAACAACATGTAATACCAGAACTCGTAGGACAGACTCCAAAGCGGCCCGTCGGAACCGAAGGTCGAAGTCAGGATGCCTTGCAGGAAGAAGAGATTTCCCAGAAACGTTTTGAACGTGAGGTGATGGAGGACGTTGGGAATGAACGCAGGGCGAAAGAGGCCGCCATAGAAATCCGGCGCGCGATTGAGATGGAGGCCAAGCAAGTCCCAGCAGGCGCAAAGGAGAAGCGATGGAATCAGGACTATCCACAGGCGAACGATGCGCTTGAGGAGATAGTCCTTCCAGGTCCAGGTATGGCGGGCAACGGACTGGAGCACACTGCCGCCGATGAAGTATCCGCTCAGCAGGAATAATACAATGACGGCCTGATGCCCGACGCTGGAGAGCGCATAGGGAACAACCAGAAGCGCGCGATGCGCCGTCAGTTGAGGGAAGTCGAGGAAGAAGAGGTTTCGCCAGTGCTCGAGCAGAACCAGAAGCGCGGCGCAGGCGCGTATTGCGTCAAGCCAGACGGAGGCTCGTGAGGAAGCAAAGCCTGCTCCCTGTCGCGGTGGCTGTTCCAGGCTCATGGATGACAATTCTCCGGGTTCGGTGAGGCGATTTTTTTACACCGTATGGAAGGGACCGCGTGGAAGTCGAACTTTATCGCGGCGCGATGCGAACGCCCATGGCGTTGAGCCTGCTGCGGGCCTGGAGCGCCTCCGGGGTCTGGGGGTAGCGCTGGAGGAGCGAGCGGAACTCGTGGATGGCAGGCTCGCGCTGGTTGAGTTCGAGCAGCGCCTGGCCCTTGCGCAACTGCGCGGCGGGTGCCTTGGGATTGCCGCTGAAGTTTTCGAGCACTCCGTTGTAGTTTTTGATGGCCTCTTTGAATCTCTTCTGGCGGTAGGCGATTTCGCCCAGGTAGAACTGGGCGTTTCCGGCCAGGCTTTCGTTGGGGTAGTAGTGGAGCACGTCAGAAAATTCGGAGGCGGCAATGTCGTAGTGAGCGGCGTTGTAGTCGCGCAGGCCGCCCTGGTAGGTGTCGCGCAGTGGCGGCGCCTGAACGGCAGCCTGGGGGGCAGGCAGAGGCGCAGCGACTGGAGGAGCAGCGTCCTGCGGCGAACCGGCCGCTGCGCCCGTCGCGGGTGCCCCAGTCGTGCCCGCCGCTGCGCCAGCGGCATCGCCAGGCGTCGGGGTTGCGGCGCCTGCTTGTGGAGCACCAGTCGGGCCGCCGGCAGCGGCTGCCGGGGCCAGTTGCGCCTGGATGGTCTGCATCTGGGACTGCACGTCCTGAAGCTGTTTGTTCAGCTTGTCGATGCGCGCCTTGAGGTCGTCGAGCGAGTCGTTGAGCGACTGCACCTGGCCGGAGACGGTATCGAGCTTGCCCGAGGTGGCGTCGCTCTGGGCGTTCAGCTTCTGCTGCATGGCGGTGACCAGGGTGCTCATCTGGTTGACGCTGTCGGCGCTCTGCTCGACCAGATGCTGCTCGACGCCGAAGCGCGAATCGACGGTGGATTGCAGGCGCTGCACCATGTCCAGAAGCTGCTGCACCTCGGTCTGCAACTGCACCATCTCCTTGGACACGGCGTGAGCCGGCGCGGCGGGGTAGAGCAGCAGGGCCAGAGATAAAACCGCGAAGCGAAACCGGGAAGAGCGCACCATGGACGTTCTCGCAATCCTCAGACTTGAGTTGGCAACAGGCCGCGACGCCTGAAATTGCAGCGTCGCAGCCTGTCGCGGGTTGTGTGTTCAGTATAGAGTGTGCCGAGGTTCGATGACGGCACGGCTACATGTCACCTACTGGTCGATGGAGAAGCCGGCGCGGCGGTTCTGCTGCCAGCACTCCTCGGTCGATTCGGTGCAGAAGGGCTTCTCCTTGCCGTAGCTGACCACGCGCAGGCGGTCTGGCGCGATGCCATCCTGCACCAGCAGCTTCTTGGCCGAGTTGGCGCGGCTTTCGCCTAGTGTCAGGTTGTATTCGTTCGAGCCGCGTTCGTCGCAGTAGCCGCCGATGAGCACCTTGATCTCCGGGTGAGCGGCCAGGTAGGCCGCGGCCTTCGACAGAACCGCGTCGTCGGTGCTGCGCACGTCATAGCTGTCGTAGTCGAAGAAGACGTCCTGGACGTTGGCCTTGAACATCTGTTCGGCGGTCATGGTGTTGGAGTTGTCCTGGGGAACGGCAACGGCCATCTGTGGCGCGTTGACGGTCACCCTGGCGGTGGCGTCGGTCGAGCCGCCGTCGCCGCGCGCGGTCAGGTGATAGGTGGTCGAGGCGGTGGGGGTGACGGTCTTGACGCCGGAGCTGGGCACGTCGCCGATGCCGTCGATCGAGACCGAGGTGGCATCGACAGTGCGCCAGGAGAGAACCACCTGATCGCCCGCCGTGATGGTGGTGGGGGTCGCGGTGAGTTGGGCAGTGGGCGAGGGCGCGGTGACGGGCGGCGGCGTGGCGGCCTGTGGCGCGGGCTTCTTCTTGCAGCCCGCCAGGATGGTCAAGGCGGCTGCGCATACCAGGATAGATACAACATGCTTTCGCGTAATCAAGGTCTTGCTCCTTCGTTGTTGCAGTGGATTTTGATGGTTTTCCATGTCCAGCCCTCCTCGAAGAATGAATGGACTGCGCACGGCTATTTCCAGCTCCAGTTGGGCATGAAGTCCCTGCCGGTGTGCGTCAGTTGTTGTTGTTGAGTGCCGTCGGCGAGCATGGACCAGATGGCCGTGCGGCCACCGATGGCGCGTTCAAAGACCAGGTGGCGTCCATCGGGCGACCAACTGGGAAAGTCGTTGCTGCCCGCGTCGTGGGTAAGTTGAATCCAGCGCAGGGAGGCAATGTCCATCACGTAAATATCCTGGCCGCCGGGCGCGCCGGGACCGTACTTGCGGTTCCAGCTAAAGGCCAGAAACTGCCCGTTGGGCGACCAGGACGGGGAGATGGCGTAGCCGCCATCGGTCATGCGCTGGATGTTTCCGCCGTCGGTGTCCATGATGTAGATCTGGGGCAGGCCGGTGCGTCCGCTGACCCAGGCAATCTGGGCGCTGGTGCGCGGGTTCCACACCGGGGAGACATCGGGACCGCGAAAGGCGGTGAGCTTGCGCAGGTTGCCGCCGTTGCTGTCTGCAACCCAAATCTCCGGGTCGCCGGAGCGCGAGGACGAGAAGGCCACGCGATTGCCGTCCGCCGACCAGGCCGGCGAGAGATTGCTGCCGCCGGTCGAGCCCGCCGGAAAGGCGATCATCCGTCCGAGATTCAACGAGTACATGCGAATGGCCCATCCTTGCCGACCGAGCGTAGCGAAGGCCAGGGTGCTGTTGTCCGGTGAGATGCGCGGAGAAAGCGACAGGGTGCCCGAGTTGACCACCTCGTGCTGATTCTGGCCGTCGTAGTCCATGGCCCATATCTGCTTGCTGCCGTTGCGGGCGCTCACAAAGTAGAGTTTGGTTTCGGCGATGCCGTCGATGCCGCCGCCCAGCCTGGCGATGATGTCGTCGGCGAACTTGTGGGCCAGGGTGCGGGCCATGTCGGGGTTGGCCACGTCGGTGTACTGCTTGCCCAGCACCTGCGGGCTGGCGGCGTTGTGCGCGTCGTAGACCCAGCCGTAGACCACCAGGCGGCCATTGCTGGCGGAAAGCGCGCCAAAGGCCACCATGGCGGCGTTGGCCGGCGCAGCCGCCCACTGGGCGAGGTTGATCTCCTGGGGTGAGCCGGGGGTTACCGGCGGGGCCATGCTTTTGGAGACCATGTCGAAGATGCCGGCGTTTGACAGGTCGTTGAAGAGCGTGGCGTCGAAGGTGGCTTTGAGGATGGGGGTCTGGGGGTCTGTTCCGACCGGCTTCATGTCTGCTGCGGCCAGGCGGATGCGCTGGCTGCCGTCGGGGATGTTGCTGCCGATATGGACCCAGTCCTGTGCGCGAAGGGGCATGAGACCGGCGCTCAGCAGCAGGGCAAGAAGCGCGAAGACCGGCAGCGCAGAGAACCGACGAGCAGGACGGGGGACCGACATGAGGAGAATATCCTTCCCTGCGATGGTAACAGAACGGAATCGATAACTATCGGGATTCATTGGGATTCCATGACTTGAGTAACTCTCGGCACTCGCATCAGTACTCGCAGTAATAAGAAACGTTCAAGGGGCCGTCGGTCACCGGCGAGGGCAGCGAACCGAAGGAATCGACGCGCTGGGCGGCTCGCTGGCAGGCCTGGTCGAGGGTCGGGCTGCCGCTCGAGCGGTCCATGCGGATGTTGCTGGGTGCGCCGTCGCGGCCAATGGTGAAGAGAATGTAAGCCTGAGCGCCCTTGGGCGTGCGCGGGTCGATCTCGCCGCGATAGATGCTCTGGAGCATGCGCCGCTTGATGTTGTCCACGTAATAGGGGTAGTTGAAGCCGCGGCTGCCCGAGGTGACGGCCACCGGTCCGTCGGTGGTTGCGGTGATCGAGCGCTGCATCTGGGAGGAGGATTGCTCGCCATAGGCGGCGCGATTGTCGGGCTGGGGCTGGGTGTGCGCGCTGGACTTCTGATTTGGAACAGGCTGCGGCAGCTTGACCGGCTTGCTGGCTTCCTGCTTTTTCTCCGCCTGCTTCTTTGGCGGAACGACTTTCGCAGCGATGGGGATGGCGCTCTGGTCTACGGTTGGCAGGGCCTTGGCCGCAGGCGGCGCTGGCGCTTCGCTGGGGGTCTCGGTGGCCAGCACGTTGTCGTTGGGCTTATGCTCAGAGGGCAGCGGGAGCGCGTTCGAGACAAGCTGGACGGCGATGGCTCCCCCGGCGTTGTTGCTGCCCCAGGTGTTGTGGGACCACCAGCCGTGCAGGAGCGCGTACACGGCGACAGCCGCCG
>JAJZFR010000095.1:0-1958 GCA_021805265.1 Acidobacteriota bacterium
CAAGCGCGTCGTAACGGATGCCGGAGTAGTCGCAGAGTCGGCCAGCGGAGACGCGCCGCCACTCGTCAAATGCGTCCCCCGGCGTGCGCCAGCCGGGAAAAATCTCCTCGCGGCAACCGATTCGCTGCGCAACGGCGAGGAAGATGTCGAAGTCGCTCAGTGCCTCGCCGGGCGCAGCCACGGCGGCATTGACCTTGCTGACACGCCGCTCGGAATTGGTGTAGGTGCCCTCTTTTTCTCCCCAGATCGCAGCGGGCAATACCAGGTCGGCGAGGTCGGTGGTCGGCGTGGGATGAAAGCCATCCTGCACGACAAGAAAGTCGAGATTTCCGAGCGCATGCTTGAGCACATCGATGTTGGGAAAGGAGACCAGGGGATTGGTGCCGATAATCCAGAGCGCGCGAATGCGGCCCGCGACGGCAGCTTCAATGATGTCAGGATAGGCGAGGCCGCGCTGCGCGGGTATGCGTTCGATGGGAATCTGCCAGAGTTTGGCCAACTCTTCTCGATCAGACTGCGACTCGAATTTGCGATAGCCTGGCATGCTGCTTGCGAAGCCAGCCTCGCGTGTACCCATGGCGTTGCATTGTCCGGTGATGGAAAATGGCGAGGCTCCTGGCTGGCCGATGCGCCCGGTAAGGAGCGCAAGGTTGTTGATCGCGTTGACGGTCTCCGTGCCTTTCGTACTGTGATTCACGCCCATGGTCCAGCCAATGAAAGGGCGCTTCGCGTTGGCGTAGAGCAGGGCTGTCCTGCGAATGAGTTCGGGCGCGAGTCCGGTAATCCGCGCTGCGTCTTCCAGCGAGAACTCGACCAGCGACGCGCGCAGTTCCTCGAAGCCTCTGGTATGGCTCTCGACATACGCGGCATCGTAGAGTTCCTCGTCGATGACGATGCGCAGCATGGCGTTGAGCAGCGCCAGGTCGCTGCGCGGTTTTACAGGGAGAAATACGTCGGCCATCATTGCGGTCTTGGTCACGCGCGGGTCGGCGACGATGAGAGTGCGCGCGCGATTGGCATCGAGGCGCGCGCAGAGGATGGGGTGGTTCTCGGCGATGTTGGCTCCTATAAGCAGAATCACATCGGCGCGCTCGATGTCCTCATACGCGCCCGGCGGGCCGTCACTGCCAAACGAGCGCTTGTACCCAGCGACGGCGGTAGACATGCAGAGCGTCGTATTTCCGTCGTAGTTCCGTGTGCCAAGGCCCAGTTGAACGAGCTTCCCCAGCGCGTAAAACTCCTCAGTAACAAGCTGGCCGGTGCTGACGACGCCGACCGCTTCGGGTCCATATTTGCGCTGCACCGCCTGAAATCGTTCGACAAGCGTATCGATGGCCTCTGGCCAGCCGATACGGGCCAGTTTGCCGTCCTTGCGCAGCAGGGGATGGCGGGCGCGGTCAACTGCGCCGATGGTCTGATGTTCGGCGAGTCCTTTCGGGCAAAGTTTTCCGCGATTGACAGGGTGCTCGGGATTGCCGCGTACGCTCACCGCCTTGCCCGCGCGAACGCCAATCTGCATCCCGCAGCCTACGGAACAGTAGCCGCAGGTGGTGGCGACCCAGCGGTCCGCGTGTTGCGCGGCTGAGGTATAACCGAGCACCGGATCGTCGCCGTAGGCGTAGTCCTCGGCACTGGTGCTGAGTCCGGATTTTCGCGCAAGCCACTGTGCCAGTTTCATGCGGCCTCCGGAGCCAGATACTGCATGGCAATGTTGGTTGGTACGACGCTGACGAAGAAGAGCCAGCGGCTGAGAAGTTCGCCGGCAAGCACCAGCGTCGTGATCCCCAGCAGAGCAAGGGGGCCATGGGCGAAGGGCAGAGCGATGAGCGCCGAGGCAAGCAATGCATAGCGCGTGAATAGTGGCGTGGAAAGCACGGTGAGCAACAGAATCGCAGCGCCGCGAAGTTCATGAGCTTCCGAGCGGTAGAGCCAGAAGAGTTTCGCAGCCCCTGCGACAA
>JAJZFR010000095.1:2058-5276 GCA_021805265.1 Acidobacteriota bacterium
GAGGCAAGCAATGCATAGCGCGTGAATAGTGGCGTGGAAAGCACGGTGAGCAACAGAATCGCAGCGCCGCGAAGTTCATGAGCTTCCGAGCGGTAGAGCCAGAAGAGTTTCGCAGCCCCTGCGACAAAGACCAGCATTGCGACCAGCGTGAAGAGAGATTGAGTCAGTGGTGTGGCTCCCCGCAGGGTAGAGGCCGAGAGCGCACCGAACAGGGCCGCAGTGAGGAAGAACTCGACGAAGGTGAACGGCGAGTTCCACGCTGGCCGTCCGGGCACCAGGTACAGACGAGCGCTGGCGAGGATGCCTGCGATGCCGCAGAGAGTGGTGAGCGCGCCCAGCAGTACGGCGCCGCGCAGACCCAGCAGGAGCATGACCGAGTACGTTGTAGCGACCACCTCAAAGAGGGAGAAGAGTAGTACCTCCCGGCTAAGCCAGGAGCGACGCCACATCTTCAAAGCGCGCCAGGCATAGATCGGTCGCCCGAGATGAAATGTTGAAGCTGAGAGCGCAACCGCCGCAGTCAACAATGCGGCCAGGGCAGCAGCGCGATGCAGACGCGGACTGAAAAGCTGAAGAACAAAGATGGAGGTAAACGCACCGACCGAAAGCTGCGTCAACACGGTCATCAATACGAGCGGCGTGTGCGGATGCTCGGGGCGGAGACGGTTGAGATCGACCTTGCATGCGTCCCCGGAGATGCGCGATGGCAGGGTGATGCGTGTGGTCGAGAGGCTGTCGTCTGCCGACGGCATGCCGGGGGAGTTTGCCGAAGCTCGATACTCGCTTCGCCACTCGTCCGTGCGCACGGTTTCGATACGTATCGCGCCCTCGGGACAAGCCGAAACGCACGCTGGAAGCTGGGATTGAGTGAGCCGGCCATAACACATGTCGCACTTGCCGACGACTCCCCTGGCGGGGTTGAACTGAGGCACGCCGTAGGAGCAGTTCCATGTGCAGTACTGGCATCCGATGCAGGCATCCGCGCTGTGGCGAACGATGCCCGTGATGTTGTCCTTCGAGTAGGCGTCCACCGGGCAGCCCGTCATGCACGTAGGCTCGAGGCAGTGATTGCAGCCCATCGAGAGATAGTGCCGCTGGGTGTCCGGGTAAACTCCGCCCTCGATCTCGCCTACGCGTCGCCAGAGGATGTCTGCCGGATTGCCATTCTGCTCATTGCAGGCGACCACACAGCACTTGCAGCCGATGCACTTCGTCATGTCGAAGTGGAAGCGATACTGCTCGCCGGGGCCGGGTAACGGCGGCAGAGCTACATCCGCTCCCAGGCCACAGAGCGACGCCAACAGACCTTCCGCCGGGTTCGCCGCAGGGTCGGTTGCGGTGGTTAGCCGGAAGGAAGTATCGCCGGATTGTGCTCGCTCGATAAGAGGTAATTCCACTGGAGATAACTCCATCTGTGCGCGGTTATAGCGTAGATTGCCCGGAATTTGCTCGCGGTGTGCGAGCGGTTTACCTGCGGTGTGCTGACGGTTTGCCAGGCGGTAGCGCCCAGATCGCGAACTAATCGAATGCGTAAAAATCAGTGCGGAAAGCACGTTGCGAACAGCACTGCGCTCAGGATGCTGGCGCAAAGGTCTGTCGGTCAGAACGTGCTGAATGGACTCGGGTGCGGCTCATCGCGGAGCCTGAGGACGATCACTGCTGGCTGGGAAGACTGGCGCACAGGGCCTGTCGGTCAGCGGATAAGTCGATCCATAAAATAGATCAATCACGGAACAGTTCGAAAAAGAAGCGCTCCATAGGGAGTGATTGCCCTGAGCATATCGGCAAAACCGATCCAGCGCAAGCAGAAAGTTTGTCAGGAGTGCGAAAGGGGCATGGAATCAAGGGTTTCGTTCGCCACTGACTCAGCAACTTGCGCGAATCCGCGTGAGTTGCCTTGAACACTCTGCTATCTTCACTTACAAGAGATCGGCGGGAGGCCTGCTCCGGACGATGCGCGGCGCTGCTTCCTGTCCATTGGTTCGATTTCGACCCCTCGCTTGTGCCCTGGGGCTGGCTTGCTGAAGAAGAGAGAAAGATGGCGAATGTGAACTTTCAAGGTTTGCGCGTCCTTGCGTTGGAGAGCCGTCGCGCAGCCGAGGTAGCCAAGCTGATCCGCACCTATGGCGGAGAGCCGCTCAGCGCCCCCGCCATGCGCGAGATACCGCTCGAATCCAATCAGCCGATTCTGGAATTTGCCGAAGCGCTGATGGCCGGAGCCTTTGACCTGGTCATCTTCACCACCGGCGTCGGCGTCCGGACCCTGGTCAGGATTGTTTCAGAGCACTATGATCGGGACACCTTCCTCGCCGCGCTGCGTTCGGTCAAGATCGCCGCGCGGGGGCCTAAATCCTCCTCTGCGCTGCGCGAGCTTGATATTCCCATCGCCGTCGTTGCGCCCGACCCGTTCACCTGGCGCTCGCTGATGGGCGCGCTCGAAGCCAGGCTCGGCGGCAGCCTGCAGGGCATGAACATCGCGGTTCAGGAGTACGGCACCTCCAATCCCGAGCTGCTCACCGCGCTGGCCGAACGCAGCATCTCCATCACCCGCCTGCTGGTCTACCAGTGGGCATTTCCCGAGAACATACAGCCCTTGCGGGAAGCGGTCATCGCGCTGGCCCACGGCCACATCGATCTCGTGCTCCTGATGAACGCGGGCCAAGTCGCCCATCTGTTCCAGTTGGCCGAGCAGATGGGCTACACGGAGGCTCTCTACGAGGGCTTTCGCTCCACACTCATCGGTTCCATCGGCCCGAGCACTACCGAGGGCCTCTCCCTCTACGGGCTTACTCCCGATTACGAGCCGACACAATCGAAGATGGGCTTCCTGGTCAATGAACTGGCGCAGCATTCCGGCAGCTTGCTCAAAAAGAAGCGTTCCAGCGCCGCACTTCACATTTCTCCCGTAGCCACGCCGTCCGCAGCTCTCGCGAGCGGAAAACAGGCTGCGTCTCCAACCTTTTCAGTCGTCGATTTCCTCCACGAGATAGGCAGCCGGATGGCCGCCTCCGATCCGCTCCACACAGTGCTCAACCGGATTGTCGAGTTTGCCTGCACGGTCATCAGTTGCGATTCGTGTTTCGTCTACGTCCTCGAGGGCGACCAACTCGTCCTTCGCGCTTCCAAAAATCCACATACGGATGTTGTCGATCATCTTGGCATCTGGCTTGGCCAGGGCATCACAGGCTGGGTCGGCTGGCACCGGGAGCCGGTCGCGA
>JAJZFR010000288.1 GCA_021805265.1 Acidobacteriota bacterium
ATAACTTGTACGTCGCAATGTCCCTTTCGGCTATTGCTTCGTTGGCGTCTTTGCTCGCCGTCATCTCCGCTACCGCCAGCGCTGTAGAGGCTTTCAGCTTTTCAACTTCCAACTGACCCTGCCGATCGATAATCTTCGCTTGCCTCTCCAATGTCAACTGCTGGAGCTTGGCCTGCATTTCGGCAAACTGCTGCTGCATTTGCTGCTGGTTTTGCATCATTTGCTGCATCTGCTGAGCGTTCTGTGCATTCTGCGGACTGATAATATCGGCAATCTGATCGCCCATAGGCCCAAGTTGCTTTAGCTTAACCACCATTGCAAGAATCTTTTGAGCCTGTTCGGGACTCAATGGAAGGGCATGAAGGTTCTGGACAAGCGTATCTGCAAACTCGCTTCCCTCTTCACGCTGAGACTCATGCGATGGACCTGAACTTATGGTCACCTGATACCGGCCATCGTCGTCAGCAATCGGATAATGATATGAATGCCCTTCGGTGTCCAGAATCGGCATGTCGGAGTTGATCGTAACCAACCTGTGTGATCCATCGGCCAATCGAACAGGCTTTTGGTTCTGGTCAGCGTCGGTAATCGACAACCAATGATTGATAATCCTGCCGGTCAGCTTGATTGCACGGTCGTAGTTGTCCACCAGGTGATATGATCCAATCGCTTGTTCGGACTGAATCTTGTCCAGCGCAACTCCCGATTTCTGATTAGCCCGTTGCGCCTGCGTCGGCAGCCCTTGAAGGCCCATCGCCGCCTGAACCGCTCGCTGGCAAATATCTACCCCTACAGCATATGCCTGAAAATCAGGAGTAAGCTCCTGCCGTTGCGGTAACGGCAAAATCTGTCCACTCGCCTCGTCAACGGTTGGATCAACCTGCAAGTATGGGTGAAACACGGTATTGGCCGTCTTCCATGCCTCTGCATCCGTTTCAAACTGGCCCGTATAGCCAACAAACGATGTCTTCGGGAGCTGCCCGACGTTTTCGAGCATCGAACTCATTACATAGGCCAGCGCCTTTTGCGGATCACGCGCCAGTGTCACCAGAGATAACAGAACTCGCTCTGACCCACCTTGTCCATACTCCACCCAAATCTCTTTCCCGGGTACAGTCACAATCGGAATGTACGGGCCGGGCTGCTCTGGCCCTTCTTTCAGGATTTCCACGCCATTCGTGATGTACTGTCGAACCCGCTTTTCAACCTTTTTTCTGCCCTTACCATCTTGCCGAGTCGTCTGGCGAATCTCCCAATACGAGGCCACTACAATCGATTTGCCATCAAACCATACCGAAGAGTCGCCCCCAAAGTCATCCGCCGCAAAGCTTCTTTTCTGCGCCTCCGGATATTCGATCTCAAACTCTTCGAGGGGAATCCGGTCAAGCTCAAAGGCCCAGCGAATGTCCGAAGCATCCGGCGTCTTGTAGTCTGGATCAATCAGAATTGAGTCTGGATTCATGACCGGCAGAACAAGGATTTCCTGCTCTTCTGAATCGTCGCTCACATAGGCTCTGGTTACCTTCCAGAAGCCGATGTTTCTCTCTACAGCCGCCTGGAGGCCGTTGATATAAGCTTGCTGAGCATTGCAGCCGTATTCAATCGCGCGTATTCTGTTTTCGCGGTACTCAGCAAGGGCATCCGTTGCACCATCACCAGCAGGATCGACTACTACACCGCGTGGGTTCTGGCGCGCCGTGTTGACCACCTGATTCACATACTGATTGAGCTGGTCCGCACATACCGTTGGTCGGTTTTTGCGCGCCATGCGGTCTTCGTCATCCCAGGGATCGCCTGAAACATACCGCATGTTTTTTTGGCCTTCGTCTCGCGTCCGACGCCACTTGTCGTGAGCATAGCGATACCGCTGCCGAATGCGCTTCAGCAGCTCATCGTCTTTTTCTCCCTGCGTCGGATCGACCATTTCAGGCATTTTGCCGTCCATAATGGGCTTCGTGAGCCGCTCTCAGGCTGGTTTCGCAGTTAGGGCATATCTCCGCCGGGGTTTTTCCCGTATTGTCATATACCCAACCCTTTTTCCGGGCCTTCTTGATCACATCAATCCGCGATTCCCGTTCGAGTCCGAAAAACTTCTCCAGCGCAGTGCATTTCTTGCAGCGAAGAATCAACGTTTTCTCTGCAACTGCTTCATCTAAAAGCTCTTGTGCGCGTTTTTCAGCCGAAGAAACATCCTGTGCAGCCCGAAATTCCAGAAGTTTTCCATCCGGGCCAAGAATGGGCAGTTTTTCCCTTTCGGCCTGCTCTTTGGCCCTCATCTCATACCAGTCCAGCGTCTTTGCCTCAAACTTCAGGTTCGGTCGAAGCGACTCAAAGACCTCACGCTTCATTTCCGGCGGGGTATCGGCAAGGATTTCTGTCAGATGTTTGTCATCTCGCACGTAGTTTCGTGCCAAATCGGCTAATGCTACCGAAAAATCATCAGGCAACGCGGCTGCGCGTAAAGCCCTACGCATCCGAACTGCATCTGCCTGCATCTCATCGCTTGCCATAGCCGGACCTCATGACACTCTGCACCACATGCGGACTCATTCCAGTCCTTACGGGCTTGCCCATCGTCGCCACCGGCAGGTTCTTTGCCATCGGAGGCTTAGGCGATGGACCGCGCAGGACTTGCTGCACCATTCTCGTCGTCCACATAGCTAGTCCTCGTCTGCCGTGTCTTCGTCGTCCTCTTCTTCCGATTCCTTCGCGCCCTTCGGCTCGGCAATCTTCAGGTGCTCGGCCAGGTGGCGAAGCATCTCGTGTCCCTCATCCTTGCCGAAGACATGCTGCTCTGGCTCGACATAATGTGCCATGCCAGAATGCGAACGGCTATCCATGCGCATCTTGGCCTTGAGGTGGTGAGTGACCGTGTGGCCGCCGTTTTCAGCGGGGACAATCTCGATCTTTGTCAGTTCATTTGCCATGCTACTCTCCTAGAATCCTGTCTGCTTTTGCCCTGATCCGCCCAGCTGCCGCGCTGGACAACTTGCCCTTGGCCACCATCTGTGTTGCTCGCGCCTTGGCGTTTGCAGCGTGGCTCTTGTCCGGCATCGGGTACTTCCGTTCACCGGGAAGTCCGAATTTGGATGCCGGAATCCGCTTGCGTTCTTTCTCGTCCAGCTTCATGGCTGTCATCCCCACGCCGAGACTATCGGCTTTGCACTTGGCCTTGCCGCCTTTGGCCGTTCCGGCTCTCTGATCCCTACCGCCAGTGTCCTCAGCGCATCCGCCGCGTGGCTGGCGTCATCATGCAATGGTTCCCGGCGTTCCTGCCCTAATGCCGATCCCGGTCCCCATTGATACCTTCGCAGGTATTGTAGCCCATCGGCACACAATGTCGAATCGAAAAACATCTGAGGGAATATCGTCCGCACCGCATTGATCCCGTCGGCAACCTTCAACTGCCGGTTGACGCGCACCTTAAAACCTTTGGCCGCAATCAGTTCCTGAATGGACTTGCCCGTTCCAAGAGACCTTGTTCCGCCGTCCCATGGCAATACGACAGTCCCAAAAACATATCCCCACGTCTGCATCTGTTGGAGATAATACTCGATTGCCTGGTGCGATCCAGAGAAAAATCGGATCAGGCGAATCTCAAATGGCGTCCGCTGCACGCCCCAAATTGCCACCTGGTCAGCATATCCCAAGTCCCAGTATGTCTCGACCGGCCATCGAGCATCATACGGCACCGAGCGGATGCGCTCCTCAATCTCCGCCTGTCTAATCTCCGCCTTGTAGATTGCGCCAGCGACAGTCGAGCGGGTGCCCCCCTCATAGACGTGGTGGTACTCGTCCGGATCAATCTCCCGCAGCCGCTCAATCTTCTCGCGCGACTCGGGGCTGAGCCAGCGGTTGTCCCGGTAGCTTGTCTTGCACACCCAGGCGCTCTCCGGTGGATTGAGCACAAATTGCTGGTAGACCGCATCCGTCTCCAGGTCCGGATTGAGGGTGAACCAGATTTCTGATCCGGTTTTGCGTATAGTCGGCAGCAGGATCGACAGACTGCGCGCGCTGACGACACTTGCCTCCTCGATCCAGCATATGTCGATGGCCTCATAGGACTTAATCGACGATACAGTCTGCTTACGCAAGCCGGCAAAAACAAATTCTGTGCCATTTTTGCCGCGAATCTCTGACTGGAGGGGAGTGTAAAAGTCAGCCAAGCCCAGGCGGACTATCTGGTCGGTCAGCAGCTGGTGGACTGACTCTCGGATTGAGTCCATGGTCTCTCGACCGCAGAGGATACGCATCCCATCCGTCCGCCCGGGCTGGAGCATGCCAGGGTTGGCACCGATGATCAGCAGCGCTTGCGCCACACTCCACGACTTGACTCCATCGCGGCCACCGTAGAGCACCTTATAGGGATGCGCCCGAAAGAGATTTTGTAGCTTGGCCGGGAATTCGACGATCATCGGCCGCACCACCGCTGGTGTGTACTGCCCACCGAGCCACAATCCGGGCATGACGAGGATGCGATCCGATGGTCTGGATCATCTGCGGCTGTGGCGCTGCGTTCCGCCTGTGCTTTGAACCCGCGCCGCACCGATCACCGACCAACCAGATCTTCAGCTGCAAGAATGGCTCTTTGAGCTGCGAGGATAAGTTCACCAAGGGCTTTGGCGGTCTCAATTTTCACGGTTTTCTTCTTCTTGAAATGAACGACCGCTCGGGGTCTCTCGGGCGCTTCGTTTGTCTCCATGCCCAGGAACTCCCGAGGGTCGCGGTCGAGCCATTTACAGAGACTCGCAAACGTGTGCACATCCGGCATATGGCCGTTCTCCACCCGTGAGAAAGTAGCCGGGCTGACGCCCGCATCCAGCGCAGCGGCGCGAACGCCGCGACTTCCCCTCTTTTTTGCCATCAAACGACCGAAATCGTCGAGCGTTAGAGCCATCCGCCCTCCCAAAGCGAATATCTCCTTGACGGGAGCACAGCCACGTAACAAATGTACCACATGTACCAGCTACTTCCCCGGCTCTTCTGGCGGATGGGAGGGGCCGCGCCGGGTCCTTCCGTCGAAGGGCGAGTTCCGGGAGCGGGAGTCCGCGGCGCGGCGCGGCGGGCTGGGCTGTGAGCAGGCTGAGGACGCGGCTGAGCCTGGCCTTTATTCGCGAGCATGGGCTGGCGGTGGTGGCTTTGGCGGGTGCCGACGGGGCGGCGGGTGCCGACGGGGCGGCGGGTGCCGACGGGGCGGCGGGTGCCGACGGGGCGGCGGGTGCCGACGGGGCGGCGGGTGC
>JAJZFR010000163.1 GCA_021805265.1 Acidobacteriota bacterium
GTCGATGGCATGAACCGCGCCGCCCACGTCACCCTCGCCAACGTCATGTCCACCGACAGCCACCTGGCACCCCAGGCGCTCAGCGCGCTCATGATCTGCCGCAGCCTCGAACGCGTCGCCGACCACGCCACCAACATCGCCGAAGACGTCATCTTCTGGGTTCAGGGTGCCGACGTCCGCCACAAGAACAGCGTCGAAGCAGCAGAGAAACTGGCCGCCGAGGCCAGCCGGGCAAGCTGACAGACTGCCCTGACTCAACTCCAGATTCCGCCAGCGTGCCACAGGGGCCAGCCACCGATCTATCGATGGCTGGCCCCTGTTTTTGTGCTCCGTGAGTCGAGCTTATGGATTGATCTGCAACGTCACCGTGACCGGCGCGCTGGCGATCGATGCCGTCTTGCTGTCCTGCCCGGTTACCGTCAGCGTATAGGTCCCGGTCGGCGGGTTCACCGGGGTGCTTCCGTATCCGCCGTAGCCATAACCGTAACCGCCGCCGCCGGCGTAGCCCTTGCTGCTGCCGCAGCCGCTCAGCGCCCAGCCGAAGCTGACCAGAAGAACCACCATCGCCAGCCCGCGCAGCTTGCGTGACTTGCGCCCCAGCAACCCGGCCATCAGCAACCCGCCCAGCATCGTCGCCGCAGCAAGCGGTGCGCGGCTTCCGCCGCCTGCGCCGTTATTGGCGGACCGCAGCGTGCTCGGCTTCAACGTGCTCGCCCCTGGCTTCCCGCGCGACTGCCCGTTGGTCGCGCAGTTCTGCGCATTCGTGTCCACCGAGAAACTACCCGTCGATGTCCCCGTCGCAGCAACCGCAATCGCCGTTGTCTGGAAGCAGGCGCTCGACAAGCCGCTCGCATTCGCGCCCGTCGGCGTAACCGTCAGTATCACGTTGCCCGAGTAGCCGCCCGCCGGAGTAATCGTCACCGTCGAGGTTGCCTTGTTTCCATCCACCACCGTGATCGCCGAAGCCGCCAAGGTGAACGTGCCCACGCCGGTCGAGCCGACCGTCGCGTTCACGCTCGTCGTTGCATTCGAGGTCGCGTGGGTCGAGTCACCCGAGTAGGAAGCCTGCACCGTGTGCGCGCCCGGCGTCGTGAAGCTGGTCTGGTAGCTCGCCGTTCCGTTGCTCAGCGTCAGGGTCGGCGTCTGGGTCGTGCCGTCCACGCTGATCGTGATCGTGCCCGTCGGAACCGAGCTTCCAGCGGTTGAGGAAACGCCAATCGTGAAGGTCACCGTCTGGCCCACCGCAGGCGTCGTGGTCGAGGGCGTGATGGTCGTCGTCGTACCGATCAGCGTCGAACCCGTCGTCGTTGGCCACGCGCTCGCCAGGTTGTTCAGGTCGATGCTCCCCAGCCCCGTGGCCAGGTCATAGCCCGTTCCGGACATGTACTCCGTCACCGCGCTGCCCGCGCACACCGAAGAGCCGGCCGTGCAGTTGTTCCCGCTCCCTGCCGGCGTATCGTGAAACGCTGAAGCATACGTCGTCGAGTTCGCAGCCAGTTGGTACAGCGTCGGGTTGATCAGTCCCTGCCCGTTCACCGCATTCACCTTCTGGTTGATCACCGCCAGCATCCCCGCCATGATCGGGGTGGCAAAGCTGGTGCCGCCAGCCGCCGTCAGAAGTCCGGTTGTCGAGTCGCGGAAGCCGCTGGTACAACTCGATGCCTGCGGCGGATTGCTTGTCGTGCTCCAGTTGCTCTGGTCGCTGGTGCACAGCAGGTACGCGTCGTGATTGTTCGATGAGTCCAGCGACAAATCCGGAACGTCGCGCTGCCCATCGCTCGGTATCCCCGGAACACCTGCCTGCCACGTCGGCTTGGTAAAGTCCGTACTCACCCCACCCCCGCCCGCCGCAATATAACTCGCCGCATCGTCGTTCCACGTCTTCTCCGGCATGTAGGAGAGCGCCGAGGTGATGACGTCGTTGGTGCCGTTCCCTGACCAGTACTGCGTGGCCCCGGTCGCGGAACCCTCGTTGAACTCCGTCCCGCCCACCCCGGTCACGTAAGGGCTGCTCGCCGGGTAGTTCACGTTCAACTGCTCCTGCTGCGCCAGTGTGTCCGTGCTGCTCGTCCCCGCGTAGCACGAGGTCGAGCCGGAATCGCCCGCAGCAGCCAGAATCGTCTGCCCCTGCGTCGCCGCCTGGCTGGTCACCACCTCAAACGTCTGGTAATACGTCCCCGTGTCAAACTCGCATGCGCCATAGCTGATGCTGATGATCTGACCGATCTTGTTATCCACCGCATAGGTCGCCGAATCGAAGACGCCGTTGTTCTTGCTGTTGCCCGTGTAAACAAATTCGATCGTTGCGCCAGGAGCCATCGCGCCCGACCACTCCAGATCGAGGTCCGACTCGCCCTCGTCGCCCGCAACCACAGTGCCCGTTCCCGTACCCGGCACCAGCAGGATGGTCGGGTCTTTCACCGTCAACCCCGCCGCCGTCTGGAACGCTTCAATATCGGAAAGCACAATCGCCGACTGCCCCATCACCGCAATGGTCTGGCCCGTGCCGGTGATCCCCTGGTGGGAGAGCGCATTCACGTCATAGATGGTGTCAATATCGCCCGGCGCAAGATAATGATTCCCCGATTGCCCCGAGGTAAAGGCGGGCTGCACCGCGCCAAGATGCGGTGTCTGGCTTTCGGCCGCGACCGCCTGCGGAGCCAGCGGAAGCATCATCGAGTGCGGCAGGAAGCTGTCCACTCCACGCACCCCCAGCACCACTGGCGACAGCGTTGCGGGTACGCTCAGCGCCGTCGAAGGCGCAAAGCGGGTCACTGTCTGTCCCTGCCAGGTCACCTTGTACTGGTGCATCTGGGTTGAAAAGGCCTGTTCCACCTGGCCAGCCGTCCCGCTGAACGCGATAAAGCTCTTGCCCCGTGCCACCGAGTCCACTGAAAATCCCTGTTGCTCCAGCCACTGCTGCACCTTGGCAATATCCGCATCCGCCAGCCCGAACCGCGCCCCGTACTGCTCCGGCGTCAGCCATTGATGGTAGACGGGGGACGACGGATCCTGCTGATCCTTGATCAACTGCTTCAGGTCAGCATCCTGCGCCGCCGTCCGGCTGAAGAACAGATGCATATTGTGCAACTGCGTATCCTGCGGCAGCCTTCCAGCGTCATTGGCTGGCCGCGCCAGCGGGTGCAGCGACCCGGCGATCGGCACCATCTGCGAGGCGTCCACCTCGCCGTGAATACGCGCAGACGGCTGTTGCGTCTCCGTCTGCTGCGCGCGCGCCGAGGAGACAAACAGCATCGCGCAGCAGGCGAGCGCTGCGCACAGGCGGGGGGAGGGGAAGCGGAGTATTCGTGTCTTCATGGCCGTCTCAGAGTATCCCGTCAAAGAAATTCCCAGCGCGAGTCAGGCGTGGGTCAAACCTGTACACCCCCATTAGACACCAAATGCAGGCGAAGGTTGCGGGCCGCAGTCGGGACACGAGATCGAAGCAACCAGCTTCGTTTTCGCAGGACCAAAAAGGGAGCATCCGCAGCCGATTCGCACCACGCTTCTTTGCTACACCCGTCCTTTGCGCCGGCTCGGTTAGGATGGTTGGCGACGAGGAATGATGGCTGAGGGAACGACAGTGCGGGGAAGGCGCGAGGGCGAGCGGAATCGCTGGCTGGCGGAGGGCGGGTTGATTGTGACCTCGACGGAACGCGCGGCGCGGGTGGTGGTTGGCTCGTTCAACCGGGCGCAGCAGCGGGGCGGACGCGGGGCTTGGGCGAGCGCGCGGGTTTTCTGGTGGGAGGGGTGGGTGCGCTCCTTGTGGAGCGAGCGATGTTTGGACGGGGGGCGGGACTTCGCGGGGACAGGCGCGTGGCCGGTAGAAAGCGTGGGGATGAGCGCGCTGCAGGAGCAGGCGGTGTGGGCGGCGGTGATTCGGAGGAGCGCGTTGGGGCGCGGGCTGGTGAGCGAAGAGCGGCTGGCGAGCGCGGCGGCGCGGAGTTTCAAGCTGCTGGCGGGTTATGCTTCCGAGTTTCTCCTGACCAGCGCGCGACGGGGCTGGAGCGGCGAGGCTGGCGTGCTGAGCGAGTGGGTGGAGGGTTTCACGAAGCTGTGCCGGCGAGAGAAGCTGATGAGCGCGAGCGTGCTGCCGCTGGCGCTGGCCGATTGGCTTGCGGCCGAGGAAGGCGCAGCGCGCGGGGAGCGAGCGCCGGCGCTGGTGGTGGGCTTTGATCGCCTGACGGGGGCGCAGCGAAGGATGCTCGATGCGTGGGGGAGCTGGCGGACGGAAGAGATTGCCGATTTTGCCGAGAGTCCCGGGATGGCCGGAATTACCGGGCCTCCCGGGATTGCCGGCGCGGCGTCGGGGGAGTTTCTGTCGTTTGCCACGGAAGCGGACGAGATCGCGGCGTGCGCGGAGTGGCTGAAGAGGGAATGTGAGCGGAATCCGGAGGGGCGATGGGTGGTGGTTGCGCCGGGGCTTTCGCGGCGGCGGGGCGAGCTGGAACGGGCGCTGCCGGCGGAGGCGGGAACGGATGGGCGGACTGGCTTGCGGGTGGAGTTTTCGCTGGGTGTGCGGCTGGGGCAGACGCGGGTTGCGCGGAGCGGTTATCTGCTGCTGCGCTGGCTGGGTGAGGCGTTGAGCGAGACCGAGGTGGAGTGGCTGCTGGGGAGTGGACAGCTTGCCCTGGACGGCAGCGAAGAGCGAGCGATGGGCGGGCTGATGAGCGCGTTGCGCCGGCGTGGGCAGGAGCGGACGGAGTGGAGCCTGGAGTCGTTCTGTAATGCTGCGGAAAGGAGCAGGGATTTGCCGTGGACGCGGCGGTTGCGGGCAGGGCGGCTGCGGGCTATGGCCAGTCGGCGAAGCATAGAGGCTTGGAGCGGAGTGGCCGCGGAGGTGCTTGCGGAGATGGGTTGGCCGGGGCGGGAGCCGCTGGACAGCGCGGGTTTTCAGGCACGGGAGCGGTGGGATGCGCTGTTGGAAGAGTGCGGGCGCAGTGTGTTGCTGGAAGAGTCCGCGATGGAGTGGCGGGATTTTCTGGCGATCCTGGGGGCCGCTTTGAGCACGACGGTTTTTGCGCAGGAATCGACGGACGCGAATGTGCTGATTACCGAGCCGCTGGAGTCGGCGGGGCTGGTGGCCGATGGGGTGTGGTTTCTGGGGGCAGAAGAGAAGCGATGGCCGGGCGAGGGCAGGCCGGATGCGCTGTTGCCGCTTTCCGTGCAGCGCGAGGCGGAGATGCCGCACGCGAGCCTCGAGGAGGACTGGCGGCTGGGGGACGAGGTAACGGGGCGGA
>JAJZFR010000281.1 GCA_021805265.1 Acidobacteriota bacterium
GATGGCGAGGCCGGGCAGCCCGCCGACGATCGCCTGAAGCTGATCGTGGTTGGGCGGCTGGCTGGCGGTGATGGGCAGCATCTCGCCCAGCGCGGCCCACGCCTCGGCCAGGTGGCTCACGCGACACTTGCGTTTCGCGGGCAGCGGCTTGATGCCCAGCGACTTCCAGGCCGCGTGGGGGTAGCTTTCGACAAGGATCTTTTTCGGCGCATGGCCGGGATATTCGCTCGTTGCCAGCCGCTCCCAGCCCAGGCGGGCCAGCGCGTCGTAGAGCGCCAGGCAGTAGCCGACAAAGCGCTCGTAGGTGCCCGGCAGCACGGTTCCCGGCAGCCCCATCTTGGCCGCGGTATTCAGCGCGCGCTCAGAGACGCGAGAGTGGGCAAAGCCGTTGTCGTCCGACTTCCAGGCCTGCGGTCCATCCAGCATCAGCACCTGAGCGCCGTGCTGCCCGGCAGTCTGGTCGAGCCTGAGCGCCAGCTCGACCACCGGGGGCGGTGCGGAATCCTGCCAGCCCAGAACCTCGCAGTGAATCGAAGAGCCTCGCTGTTCGAGCACAACCACGCCCAGATCGGACCAGCTACGGGTTGCAAGATCGACGGAAAGAACGGCCATGGCCCTAAGCTACCGCCGAAGCGCTTCGAGGACAAGAAGAATGGCGGCAAATTCGGACCTGCGGTATACTGAATTGGTCCGCTTTGCCACAGGGCCTTCCCTGTTCCCGAAGCGGAATGAACCGAGCGGGACAGAACCGGTCGGAGTCACGGACAGAGATTCCTGGCGCTCGAATGAGAGTGACAGGGGTATCTGGCAGGGCCTCCGAACCAAAGCAAACGAGAAAACAATGCCCAAATTGAAGACACACTCGGGCGCAGCCAAGCGCTTCGCGAAGACTGGTTCCGGCAAGATCAAGCGGCACCAGACCAAGATGCGCCATATCCTGACGTCCAAGTTGCCCAAGACCAAGCGCAAGCTTGGCAAGAGCCTGATCGTCTCCGATGCCGACCATGACAAGGTCGCGCGGATGATCCCTTACGCCTGATCGCTGCGCGCCCCGCAAGGGATACGCAGTCCGGGTCAGCCAGAGCGTTCGGCGACCCCCGGCAACCGCAAGGTTGCTGTGAGATCGAGGTTTGACAAGCGAGTGAAGAGGTTACCAAGCGACCTGCTCAGCCCCCGCAATGGGGCGAGCCGCCGCCTCCTGCCTCCAGCCGCAGAACAGAAACGCAAAAAGGAGCAAACACCATGCCTCGCGTAAAACGTGGGACAAAACGGCATGATCGCCGCAAGAAAATTCTGAAGCGGGCCAGTGGGTACTTTCTCACCAAGTCCAAGCTCTATCAGGCAGCCCAGGAAGCCGTCGAACGCGGCCTCAAGTTCGCCTATATCGGTCGCCGCCAGAAGAAGCGCCAATACCGCTCGCTGTGGATTGTGCGCATCGCGGCGGCAGCCAAAATCAACCACTTCAGCTACTCGCAGCTCATCAACGGCCTCAAGAAGGCGGGCATCGAGCTGGATCGCAAGATGCTGGCTGACATTGCCGTCCAGGACGCGCCGGGCTTCACCCGCCTGGTCGAACAGGCCAAAGCCGCCCTCGCTGCCGAGAAAGCGGCGAAGTAAGCTGCCGGCAGGAAAACAACGACGGCCCGGCGCATCGCGCCGGGCCGTTCGCGTTTGCCGATGTACCGGCTGCGGGTTTTTCAACATGACCCGACAGCCATGCTCGCCATCACATTCCAGTGTGCCCAATCCTGTGACAATGGCAGGATGACGCAATTCCCCAGGATCATCCAGGGCGGAATGGGCGCTGGCGTATCGAACTGGCGGCTGGCGCAGGCTGTTTCAAGGCTCGGCCAGCTTGGCGTGGTGTCGAGTACAGCAATCGACCAGATTTTTCTGCGCCGCCTGGGAGATGGCGACCCTGGGGGTGTCATGCGTCGCGGAATCGAGCTATTTCCCTTTCCTGAGATGGCGCGGCGCGTCTGGCGCGAGTACTTCGTTGCGGGCGGCAAAGCGTCGGACGCACCCTATCGCACCACTCCGATGCACACCCGCAGCGATTCGCGGAAGCTGGTCGAGCTTTGCATCGTCAGCAACTTTGTCGAGGTGGCTTTGGCGAGGATGGGCCATAGCAACCCGGTAGGTATCAACCTGCTCGAAAAGGTCCAGACGGTACACCTGCCGTCGCTCTACGGCGCGATGCTGGCGGGCGTCGGGTATGTGCTGATGGGTGCCGGAATTCCGCTGCATATTCCCGGTGTACTGGACCTCCTAACGGCGCATCAGCCGGTCGAATACAAGCTGAGCGTGGCTGGCGCAGACTCGAATTTGGACACTCGTATGCACTTCGATCCACGCGAGTCCATGGAGCGCGAGCCGGAGTCGCCGAAGCCGCCGAAGCCTCTTGCTCGTCCGCTCTTTCTGCCCATCGTGTCTTCGAATACGCTGGCCACGACGATGCTCAAGCGAGCCAACGGCCGGGTGGATGGTTTTGTGGTGGAAACGCATCGCGCGGGCGGACATAACGCTCCGCCACGCGGCAGGACACAACTCTCGGAAATCGGGGAGCCTGTCTATGGTGAACGCGACCGGGCGGACCTCGACATGCTGCGCTCCATCGGGCTGCCGTTCTGGTTGGCGGGCAATTATGGCAGCGCGGCGGGCCTGCGCGAGGCATTGGACGCTGGCGCTGAGGGCGTACAGGTGGGAACGGCCTTCGAGTTTGCCGATGAATCCGGACTGGACGCGGCGCTGAAACGCACGATACTGGCTCAGGCCATCGCCGGCAAGGCCCAGGTGTTTACTGATCCTGCCGCATCGCCCACAGGATTTCCGTTCAAAGTGGTGCAGCTTGCCGGTACTCTGTCTGATCCGGCGGTCTACCAGGCGCGGACCCGCGTCTGCGATCTCGGCTTCTTGCGCGAGCCGTTTGTCGGGCAGGATGGAGGTCTCGGTTACCGATGTTCGGCCGAACCCCAGGCGGCGTATGTCGCGAAGGGTGGGGCAGGCCAGCAGACGGCGGGCCGAAAATGTCTCTGTAACGCGCTGCTGGCCAATGTCGGTTATCCCCAACGGCGCGGCAATGGGAAACCGGAGCTGCCACTGATTACCGCAGGCGACGGAATCAACGACATCGCGCGTTTTCTCGCGCCGGGACAAAGCACCTACTCTGCTGCCGACGTGGTTCGAATTTTGCTTGGTTGAATTTGGCTAAATTCGGCGCATCGCTGCGGTTCAGTCCGCCTTGCTGCTGTCGGCGTTGGTCTTCGCGCCCACCAGGTCGATTTCGCCGGTCATCACGTGCGCGCGCAGCCGGTATTCGCCGCCCGCTGTGTCTCTTGTGAACCGGCGGAAGAAGCCGCCTTTATCCTCGCTGTACACCAGGGCGTTCACTTCGCCAATATCCACCGAGGCATCGACTCTGCGGTAGTTCCATGGGCGAGACGAAGAGATGGTGATCTGTCCGGCGTAGAGGCTGAAGTCCTTATCCCCTTCCACCTCCTTCACCGTCACTTCGCCTGCCGACATACTCACGCCGAGGCCCGTCCGTTGCGGCACTTCCATGCGAATCTGAAGGTTGCCATGTTTGACGTACCCGCCGGAGATGGTCAGCCGGGCATGATCGGAAGTGCCGGAGATGCGCAGCCGGATATGTTGTGCGCTCGCCATGTCGTCGGCGGTGCAGACAACTTGAATCGTCTCCCGATCCGTGCCCACAATTTCAAGACCCGCTGGCCGCGAGTCGATCACAAGCTGCGCGCCCGAGCGCAGCGGAGCGCTCAGCGTCTGGCCGCAGACAACTTCCGTCTGCGCGAAGCAGGCCGCAGGCAACGCCAGGCTCAATGTCAGCCCGGCCAGCGCTGTCAGGGCCGTTGCTGCAAAGAAAATCTTCATACTGCTCGATACGCTGCAAGCTCAACGAATGTTCCACTCAACGAAGGAAAATACTTCAGGCAGCGCGCGTCCGGCCTACGCGTATTACCGCCCGAGGCCGATCTCGACGCCCGCGCCCAGGGTACGCGTCGCCGGGTCGAGCACCGGGTGCACCTGATCGACCATCCGACTGACCAGGCTGTGTTTCCCCTTGCCTGCGTAGAGCGCGCGATGGTGGAGCACGTAGCCGCCGGTCAGGAATCCGATCGCCTGGCCAACCACCACGTCGGAGGGAAAATGCTCCTTTGCCAGCACACGAGACAGGCTGATGCCCTCGGCAAATCCGTAGGCCGCCGTCTGAACGTACCAGCGCGGATACTCGCCCGCAATCACGCGCGCCAGCGACATCGTCGCCGTGGCGTGGTCCGACGGAAAGGACGAATCCCACTGCCAGTGGCTTGTGCCGTCGGCCCAGAAGTTGCCCTGACCGTTGCCCTGCAAAGGGCGATGGCGGTTGGTGGTCAGTTTGATCAGCAGCGTGACCGTGCCGGAGTCGATCACAGCCTCCGCACCCAGCCGCCCGGTCTCGGCCAGCTTGGGATTTTTGATGGCCAGGCCGGCGAAATAGAAGCCCGCGCCTTCGGCTCCCGCAGCGTAGAACGAGCCAAAGTTCGAGATCGTGTTTGCCGTGCTCTGGCGGCTCGCGTTCACGCTCAGCGCCTGCTGCGCGTCGGCGTCGTAGGCGATGCCCAGCCCAACCGCTGCGCCCAGGGGCAGCAGCCACTCGGCATCCCGAGGCTTCAGCCGCAGCGGGCTGGTGAAGATGCCTTTATCGTCCTCGCCCAGATCCTCGACGCAGCGAACGAGGTGGGTGATGCCGCAGAGAACTGTGCCCGGCGCGGGCTGCGCGGGAGCCGCCGATTGAGCGCCCGCATCCTCGGGACTGGAAACCTCACTCCACGTCGCTGGCAGGGCAAACAGACCCGAAAGAGAACTCGCCGAATTGGCCGCGACCAGTTGCGGCGTTGCAGGGATTGCTGCATGGATGCCGACCTGCGCCTGAGCCGTTGCCGAAATCAGTCCGAAACCACACAGCAGAAAACCAGGAAACCACACCCCGAAACATTTCATCCGTACAGTCTATCGGAAGCCGCTCGCAACATCTGTCCAACGCCCGAAAACCAAGATGACGTTTCCATGACGCCGGGAGCAGTTCATCGCCTGGTTTCAGCACTTCGCTTCAGCCCTTCGTTTGCAGACAGGATTGGGCAACCATCCCGCCATTCTCATCGGTCGCGACACTGGCCTCGCCGAGCCAGGGAATGCTGTGCCCAACCCCGTGTTCGAGAACCAGAAACGGCGTCTCCGGCGGGTTTGCGCCGAGCGCTGCTGCAAGCCGTTCCACTGGCTCCGTTTCGCCGTCGTCGGCCAGCGCAAACGTGCCGTAGTGCATGGCCACGGAGACGCTCGGGGCGAGGATGCGGTGTACCTCGAGGGCCTCTTCCGGCGTCATGTGGATGGGCCCCATGAACCACTCCGGTTTGTAGGCGCCGATCGGCAAAAATGCCAGACGAATCGGCGAAAACTCCCGCGCAATTTCAGCGAAGAACGGCCCAAAGCCGCTGTCGCCGGCAAAGTAGACCGCCCCTGCGTCGAAGCCGATAACCCAGCCGGCCCACAGCGTCCGGTCGCGGTCAAAGGGTGTACGCGCCGAGAAATGTTGCGCGCGGACGCAGTCGAGACGCTTGCCGCGCCAGCGAATCGACTGGCCCCAGTCGAGTTCATGAATCGTCGCGAAGCCGGCGCGCCGAAGCAACCTGCCCACGCCCAGCGGGCAGCATATCTCCGGGCGGAAGCATGCGTTGAGCCGCCGCAGCGTAGCCAGATCAAGATGGTCGTAATGGTTGTGGCTGAGCACGATCAGGTCAATCGGCGGCAGGTCGGTGAAGGCGATTCCCGGCGCGCGATGCCGCTCCGGGCCAGCGAAAGTTAACGGGCTGACGCGATGCGACCAGACAGGATCGGTGAGAATATTCAGCCCTTCACTCTGGATCAGAAAGGTTGCGTGATTGACCAGGGTCACCCGCAACTCCTCGCCGAAGACCCGCTCCGGCGGCGGTTCGAGCGACCCCGCGCGAGGCGCGTCGATCCAGCGCCGCCACGCGCCGCGTTCGCGATGCAGTATCCAGCGCAGAAGCTGAGAAAAGCCATGCGCCGGCGCGCCGGGATTGAAAAATCGTCCGTCGCGCCAATGGTCCGGTTGGTCGGAATTCTGCCTCGTGCCGCTTGAAAAAGTGCCCATTTGTCTAACGTATCTTAATGTGTCCCGGAGTCCGTGGATTGCGCTGTATCGAACACAGTTCCCAAGTTGCCTGAAACAGGGGAGAAATTCAGCCATTGCTGTGGCTTGAATCGCGACGGTGCGTTGCAGCAGGAAATATGACATTTCCTTCATCCTGATTTCCAGACTGAGACGACAATGCCACTGCGGCGTCCAATCACAAGACGCAAACGGACTGCCGGCTGTTCCTGCACCATGCTTGCTTTTACTCTCTGGTTTCGGAGTGCCGGACGCAAACCACAGCATCGTAGGATTGAAAAAGCTGTTCAAGTCACAAACGTTTTTTGGGAGAGTTAACTGTTGATTGCATCGACACAAACGGAACGCCGCCGATCTTCGATTTCCTTCGTTACCCTCCTTGCCTGGATGCTGGCCAGCCTTTTTTTCTCCCGTCAGGCTGCCGCAGAACAGCACTTGCAGATTGACCCGGCCAGCAGCGAGGTTCACTTCGCGCTCACCGATACGCTGCACGCAGTGAATGGGATTTTTCACGTCACGTCAGGATCGATCAGCTTCGATCCAGCTTCCGGAGCGGCGTCAGGCCAGATCGTTGTAGACGCCGGAAGCGGCTCCAGTGACAGCAAAGCCCGCGACAGGAAAATGACGGAGGACGAGATGAAAGCGCGGCTCTTCCCAACCGTAACCTTCGCTCCCTCGCGCATTACCGGAACCATCGCCGAAACTGGCGACTCGACCGTTCAGGTCGCGGGGCAATTCACCCTGGTCGGCACGGCTCACGCCATCACCGTACCCATGACGCTGCATCGCCAAGGCACCCACTGCACAGCCTCCGGATCGTTTCCGGTTCCGTATGTCGATTGGGGGATGAAGGACCCGAGCCTGCTCTTTCTCCGCGTCGGCAAAATTGTAACCATTCAACTGAAACTGGTCGGTTCGATTTTGGAATAGTCGAGGTTCGCAATAGTCGATGTTCGCAATAGTCGAGGCGCGGAGTGACGAATTCTTCTGTAGCGAATAGACTCAGGACGCACCGGTACTCCGGGATTCCAAAGCTCGAAAGTGATCCGGAAAACAGCAAGCCAGCATCCCAAAACCCGCGTGACATGGATAGACAATGCGCGTATTGATTATCGAAGATGACCCGGCGAACCAGAAGTTTCTCCTGCACTCGCTCGAGCAGAATGGCTATGATGCCGTGGTCGCCGCCACTGCGAGCAAAGCAGAGGAACTGATCTCCGCGCAGACCTTTGACGGAATCATTCTCGACCTCGGATTGCCGGATGAAGATGGACTCACGCTGATTACGCGACTGAAATCCGCCGGGATGACAGCGCCCGTTCTGATACTTTCTGCGAGACGGTCTGTCGATGAGCGGGTGCGTGGCCTCGAGACCGGCGGCGATGATTATCTGACCAAGCCCTACGCGCTTCCCGAGCTGCTCGCCCGTCTGCGCAACCTGCTCCGCCGCAAAGACCTGTCCGCCACGGAAGACAACACCGTTCTCCGTGTCCAGGATTTGAAGCTGGACCTTTTGCGGCGCGAGGCCATGCGCGGCGAGGAAGTCATCGAACTGACCACGCGGGAGTTTTCCCTGCTCGAATATCTCTGCCGCAACGCGGGCAAAATGGTCAGCCGATCCATGATCCTCGATCAGGTCTGGGGCATGCGCATCGAGCCGGAGACCAACGTCGTCGATGTACACATTTACCGCCTGCGCAACAAGATCGAGCGGCGCGGTGCCGCGCCGCTGCTGCGCACGCTTCGAGGCATGGGCTATGTCCTCCGCGATAAATAATCCCCCCGGCTCGGTTCGCACGGTGTTTACCGCCGCCTGGCGCATCTCCATCTGGAGCACACTGGTCTTTGCCCTCGGCGCGACCGTCGCCTTTGTCTTTCTTCACCACTACGTTGCCGGCGTCATCGAGCAGCGCAGCGATGCCTGGCTGCTGGGCGAAGTGAGCGTGTTGAGCGACGTGGCCGAGCGCACACCGCGCGGCGCGCTCTACGACCGCATCGTCGATGAGATTGCAGAGCTGGCCACCAAGGAAGTCCCCGCCGATCCTGGCCGAAAAACCGATACCACCAACTCCGTATTCTTCATCGAGACAGATGCCAGTCACGCGCTCAAGCTGTGGGTCGGCTCCGGAAACAGCGCGCCCTATCTCGACGCCATCGGACGCAGCAGCATCACTCCCGGCCAGCCGGAGGATGTCGATATTCGAGGGTTTTCCACTCCTTACCGCGTCGTGCAGTATCAAACCGAAGACGGCAATCGCATCTATCTCGGTATGTCCGAGCGCAATGATCGCCGTGTGCTCGGTCGAATGCGCGCCTATTTTCTGGCCATTTTTCTAGGCATCGTGTTGCTGGGATTCGCTCTCGCTTTTTTCACTTCGAAAAGACTGCTGCGTCGCGTCCGGCGCATCACGGAAACGGCAGCGCGCATCAACCAGGACAACCTGCAAAGCCGCGTGCCGACGACGCGCGTCAACGATGAAGTTGCGCAACTGGCGGGAACGCTCAACCACATGCTCGACCGCATTGCCCGCGCCGTTCACCAGTTGCACACCATCACCGACTCCCTCGCTCACGATCTGCGCAGCCCCATCACCGCGATCCGCGGCAAGCTGGAACTCGCTCTTATGGCCAACCAACAGGAGAACGCGAGCGAACCCATTGTATCTGCCCTGGAAGAGCTGGATCGTCTCGCCGATCTGCTCACCCGATCACTCGATGTTGCCGAGGCGGAGGCCGGAGCCTTGCGAATGCATCCGACCAACCTTGACGTCGGCGAACTCATTCAGACCATGATCGAACTCTACGAGCCGAGCCTCGCCGAGCGCGATCTTCAGGTTGCCCTGTATCGTTTGAATGCTGTCTCCATCCAGGCCGATCCAGGACTGCTTCACCGCATGGTGGCCAATCTCTTTGACAATGCCATTCGCCACCTTCCCCGCGGATCGAGTGTCTCGATCACGCTCGAATCTCGCGGCGCAACTGGCCGTTTGACCATCGAGGACGACGGGCCGGGATTTCCAACCGAGGTTCGCGATCACCTCTTCGACAAGTACGCCAAAGGCCCGCAATCGACCGGAAATGGCCTCGGCCTGGCGTTTGTAGAAGCGGTGGTCACCGCTCACGGCGGCACCATCCTTGCAACCAATACTCCGCAGGGAGGCGCTCGCCTGGTGATCGATCTTCCGCTGGCCGGATGAACCGTATTCGAGTGGTCCGGCGCTGCATTCCTCGGACATTCTCAACCGCGCGTTTTCCCACTGCCTGGCGCTGCCTGGATTGGGTCCTGATGGGACGCAAAAACAATCTCCGCCTCGCAAGGAATGGCGGCACAACTTTTCTCACGATCCTGCGTTTAACCCTTGTGAGGTAAGAAGCGATGAAGCACACATGGATCACTCTCGTGCTGGTTGGAATCACAACTCTTGGCGCAGCCGCCCTGGCCGAGGATCCTGCCCGTCCCGGAACCTTGAACTACGTCGAGGGAACTGCGTATTTGCAGGGTAAGCTGCTCACCAGCAAGGACATTGGAAGCACGGAACTGCATACCGGCCAGATGCTCACCACCGGCGAAGGCAAGGCCGAGATGCTGCTGACGCCGGGCGTTTTCCTCCGCCTGGATGACAACAGCGCCATCAAGATGGTCTCCCCCAAGCTATTGCAGACCCAGATCGAACTGGTTCAGGGCAAAGTCGCCGTCGAAGTGGATGAAATTCACCCGGAAAACGATCTGGAAATTCTGGTCGGCGGCGTCCGAACCCAGATGATCGACAACGGGTACTACGAATTCGACGCAAGCCACCCCATGGCCATGGTCTTCAAAGGCAAGGCTGCCGTGGCTACGGGCAACGACAAATACAAGATCATCAAAGGCAGTCAGGAATACGCGCTCTCTGACGGCTTCACCGGCAAGCCCACTCACTTTGACGAATCAGCCAAAGAGGATGAGTTGTACAAGTGGAGCAACCTTCGCTCGCAGTATCTGGCCGAAGCCAACAACCAGATGGCTGGTGACTATGTCGGTGCTGGATATGCGCCTGGCTGGTTCTGGGACCCCTACGGCTTCGACTACACCTACATCGGAATGGGCCCTATGTGGAGTCCGTTTGGCTTTGGTTTCTATCCATTCGGCTTTGGCGGCTTTGGTGGCTATGGTGGCTTTGGCGGCTTCTACGGCGGCGGTTACGGCGGTTATTATGGCCGTGGCGGCTATGGGCGCGGCGGTTTTGGCGGCGGCGTAGCCCGTCCCGGCATGAGCGGCGGCATGGCCCATGTTGGCGGTGGAATGCATGGCGGCGGCGGGGGTATGCACGGTGGTGGCGGCGGCCATCGCTGAGAAATGAGTGCATTTTCACAGATGGCAGGGACAGATTTGGGTGCCCCAGGTCCGCTGGCAACTTCGGGGACCTGGGTGGGAGGCCGAGCTGCCCGCTCCACAGAACTATGAAAATAGCCTAAAACCGATACTCCGCCGAGAGCCTCACCGTGGTCGGCGCGCCGAGGTGAACAAACGTGTCGCCGTAACTGGCTCCCGTGTCCTTCCAGTAGCGTTTGTCCAGGATATTGTCGGCGTACATGCGGAAGGTGACCCTGCCGTTTTCGCCGCCCGGCGTGTAGCGCGCTCCCAGGTTGAACAGGTTGTAGCCGCCCACGCTCACGCGGTCGTCGCGCGTGGCGAATTTGCGCGTGGTCAGGCTCCAGCCGGGCATCAGGTGAAGTCCAGCCACGTGGAAGGCGTACCGCTGCGGGATCACCATATCCGCAAAGAGATCGGTGCGCAGGTGGGGTTGATTGATGACCTGTTTCCCGTTGAAGGATGGTGTCTGGGAACCATCGGAGATGGCCGAGATGCCTGCGACTGAGGCTGAAAGATGCAGCCAGCTTGCGGCGACTCCCTGCGCGCCAAACTCGATGCCGTCATGCGTCTCGTGGCCCGCGGAGACGAAGCTCTGGTCGCCCAGCGCGTCGGTCACCTGGGGATAGAAAAACGGCGCACGCATGCGGAAGAGATCGCCGGTCACCAGCAGGCGCTTGCCCGGCTCATACTTTGCACCGACCTCCGCCTGACGGGTGAAAAACGGCGGCAGATAAAAGCCGCCCGCCCAGAACGGCGCCTGCGGTCCCAGCGAAAGCATCACGCTGTAGTTGCCGTAAAGCGTCAGGTTTTCCCACGGGTTCCAGGTCGCGGCGTACTGCGGCAGCCAAAGCAGCTTGTCGGTCACCAGCTCGACCGTGGCCGGAGTGCTGCTCACCAGGTTCGGCTGGCCAAAGTTGTGATCGCGCAGGGAGGTGAAGCGTCCTCCAGCGATCAGTTGAAAATGCTTCGGCAGTGCGATGCGATCCTGCAAGAGCAGCGCGCTCTGGTGGTCGTCCTCGTAGAGTTGCCGTGGCCCCGCCACCAGATTGGCCGTCGAGTCGGGATAGACGATGTTGTTCTGAAAGATATTTTCGCTGCCCAGAAACGCGTAGACGGCTCCGTTCTGCACATTCGCCGGCGCATTCGCGGGCGGCGTTCCCGGCAGGTTTACACTGCGCAGAAACATCTCTCCGCCAATGGCCAGATTGTGTCGGGTCGGTCCAAGCGTAACGCTGCCCACGGCCACGGCTTCAGCCTGCGCGTCCTGGCGCACCTCCCCCGGATCGCGATAATCGTAGATGTCATAGGTGCCGTCGGGCGCGAAGAAATACGGCGGCGGCCCGCTCGGCCCCTGGTTACACACGGCCTCGTAGTAGCAGCCGTAGGGATAGATCACGTTGTCGTCGATCAGCGAATGGCTGAGTCCCGCTGCGGCAAAGACGCGCCAGTTGCGCCGCCAGGAACTCTGTCCAAAACCCGAGTCAAGGCGAAGACTGGTGTTGAAGGTGTCAAAGGTGTTGGGCTTGGACCAGGGCTGCTCGCCGAGCATGGTCGAGGGATACACCTGGTAGGGCACAACCGCGCCGCCAAGCAACTGGTAGCCGGCAACAGAGTGTTGCACCAGATGCTGGTACTCGAAGTTTCCCGTGAGCGTCGCCTGCTGGGTCAACTTCCAGTCGCCGCCAAAGGTGCCCACACCGCGCCACCCGTTGGCATCGTTCACATAGGTGTGAATATCCTCGCCCGCGAAGTTGAAACGCATTCCGAATTGCTTGCGCGAGCCGAAGATGTCGCCGAGGTCAAGATCGCCATACGCCCCGCCACGATGATCGGTGCCCAGGTGCAGCGTCTTCACCAACTGCGGACTTTTGGTGACGTAGTTGATCAGGCCGCCAGCGGTAGTGACCCCGCTTTCGAGGCCCGCAATGCCTTTGAGAATCTCGACCTGCTCCTTGTTTTCAAACGGTACGTCCTGCTCGCCCGCGATGGTAAGGCCGTTGATCTCCAGCCCGGTCGCGAGGTCAATGGTGAAGCCGCGAATCTCGAAGTCGCCATAGTAGCCGACCGGCGCGTAATCCTCGCCGACCGAGGCATCGTTTTTCACCACGTCCGACAGCACGCGCGAAAACTGATCGTCCATCAGGTCGCGGGTCACGATGGTCGCCGCGACCGGCGTCTCGAGCAGCGGCGTCCCGTCTATGTTGCCCACTGTGATGGCCGTCGGCAGATAGTCATCCCCTCGCTCGGCGTGAACAAGCACCGTCGTGGTCACGGGCGCGATGGCCGCTTTTTTCTCACCGTTTTCCTGTTTGGTTTTCGAGGTCTCGTCTTTGGTTGGCAAGGCGGGACTCGAAGCGTTTCCTGTCTGGGCGGATGCAACCTGCGCTGAGGCGATCAGAGCAAGCACAAAAAAACAGGACGTCGCGACGACTGCGCGGAAAGAAAAATCTCTGAAATTGCGATAGACAAAAGGCGTTGCGTCAATCATGTCTTCCTCGAATCGAACTGGTCAAGGAAACAGGAGGCGCTTACGCAACGTTTGCTCGTCAGAGAATGGTGGAAAGTGACGAGCTTCGCTTCGGAAACTTCCCACGCCGGTATTATCCGGTTCGGGTGCGAAGGGTTTTTCTCAGCCCCACATTCGTGGAGCACCCCTGTTTCTATTCGGAGTGTATCGCAACTACTGCGGGAGTGGATGCAGATTGTGGGATGCTGTTTTCGTTTATACCCCTCAGCGGGGATTGCTTATAACACTCCGCGCGCAAGACAGATTTTGCTGATGACCTCGATAGATTTCAGAAATAGTTCTTGACTTGAAACGGAATATCGCCGATAAACATAAGAAATTCCTCACGCCAATACGGCAGCGCGCGTCGGCACCCCTGATCTTACGGGGGGCATGGGCGAGTCGGTGGTCAGACTGGCGGAGGATCTCAGGCGATATTAGAGGTTATTTTTTCCCCATTTCGCAGTCCCTCCAGCAGTCCCTTCTGCAGTCGCTGTCCCATCGCAGTTCTACCGAGAGAGTCGCTTCCCATCCTTGCGGTCTCAGACGGCCGTCCCTTGCAGTCAGGCTTTCAATGCACAGGTGTCAGTTGGCCTGAGACTCGCCGTTCCTTTCAGGCTCGGCTCTGGCTCACGTCAAAGTAGACTCGGAGCTTCGATCTCGACTCTGTTCCTGTTCTTCCGTCCCGATCAACGTCGCGGATGCAGTGCCATTCCTGAGGAGGTTTTCGTGGTCTTTCGCAGTCGCATACTTACCGTTATCCTGTTGTTCTTTTTTGCAGCCATGCTCGGCCAGGCTCTTCAACCAGTGGTTCAACACCCGCTCGATGCACTCACCCCGTCCGAGTACATGACGGTTTACAACACGCTCCAGGCCTCGGGCAAGCTCGATGAGAAATCGCTCTTCACCAGCATCCTGCTGCGCGAGCCGGAGAAGTCTGTAGTGCTGGCGTGGAAGCCAGGCATGCCGATTCCGCGCGCCGCCGATGTAGTCCTGCTGACAGCAGGAAAATCCTACGCCGCGGTGGTGGATGTTGCCGCTTCAAAGGTCGTCTCCTACACCGAACTGAAGGGCGAACAGGCCCCCACCACCGAGACTGAAATGCACGGCTACGACGACGTGCTCAAGCAGAATCCGGAGGTGATTGCAGCGTTGACGAAACGCGGCATAACCGACCTCCGCCTGGTCACCTGTTACGTCACTCCCGCTGGCTATGTTGGGCTTCCCGAGCAGACCGAGGGACGTCGCATCGGCTGGGGCGGATGCGTCTACGGAGCGAACGCCAAGTACGGCTGGGACCGCGAAATTCCCGGCATCTTTTTTGTCGTCGATATGACCGCGAAGAAGATTACGCGCTTCACCGACTATGGCGTCGTTCCCATGCCGCCCTCGACCAGCATTTACGACGCCGACGGTGGCCCTGCTGCTCCCGGCACCAAGCCGCTGCTCGTCTCGCAGCCCGACGGTCCCAGCTTCACCATCAAGGATGGCGAAGTCACCTGGGAACACTGGCACTTCCGCTTCCGCCTCGATCCGCGCGTGGGGCCTGTGCTGAATCTTGTGAATTACGAGGACGCCGGCAAGATGCGCTCGGTCCTGTATGAAGGGTCGCTGTCAGAGATGTACGTCCCCTATCAGGACCCGGAAGAAACCTGGAACTCGCATGTCTTCCTCGATGCCGGCGAATACTTTGTCAACACTGGCTCGGGTGGAATCATCAAGCCCATGCAGCCCGGCGTCGATTGTCCTACCTACGCAACTTTTTTCAGTGGAACGTTTTTCCGCGAGAACGGAACGCCCTACATTCGTCCGCAACTGGCCTGCATCTTCGAGCGCGTCACCGGCGATCCAGCCTGGAGCCACTGGGACCAGGAGACCGGAGCGGTATCGGGCCGGCCTTCCCGCGAACTCGTCTTCCGCACCATCGCCACCGTGGGCAACTATGACTACATTTTCGACTGGCGCTTCGAGCAGACCGGTTCGATCGTCGTCGGCATCGGCGCAACCGGAATTCTCGAAGTGAAAGCGGTAACCGCCAAGCGCGCCGACGGTCCGCTTTCCTCCGGCCTGGCGGGCAAGGATGCGGATGGAAACCCCGTCGAATTCGGGCAGCTCGTCGCACCCGGCCTCGATGGCGTCGATCACGATCACTACTTCAACTACCGGCTCGATCTGGACGTGGATGGCGAGAAGAATTCCATGATGGTCGGCAAGCTGGTGCCCTTCAAACTGCCCGATTCCTCGCCTGGCAGGAAGTGGATATGGGCCATGCAGCCCCAGATGCTCAAGACCGAAGGCGAAGCCAAGCTGAATGTCTCCATTGACCATCCGGCCATGTGGATGTTCACCAACGAGGGCGTGAAAAACTCTCTCGGCCAAAGCACCGGATTCGAGATCATGCCCGGCGAGACAGGCATCAGCCTGTTGCCCTCGACAGAGTGGCCACAGAAGCGAGCCGGTTTCTCCGAACACAATCTCTGGGTCACCCCCTACGACTCCACCGAGCGCTACGCGGCAGGCGTTTACGTCATGGGCAGCAAGGGAACCGACAGTCTCGCATCATGGGTCAAACAGGATCGCAGCATCATGAATACCGACATTGTGGCCTGGTACACGGTCGGCTTCCATCATGTTCCGCGACCGGAGGACTGGCCCCAGATGCCGACCATGTGGCACACCTTCGAACTGCGTCCATTCGGATTCTTCACCAAGAATCCCACGATGGATTTGCCTATGGTTCCGTAGACATTTCAGTCGCCGATTTCCCGATCAATTTCTTGATCAAATTTTCGATCATGGGGAACAGGCGCAAGCGGTCGGGCAGCGAAAGCATTTTCCGGAAAGGTGTGGACCAAAACCATTCTGCGGATTGGATTTTTCCTCAAGAAAAATCCATCCTCACGAACTTCGGAACGTTCACAGTATTCCGGAAAATGCATTAACTCCGGCGATTCTCAGGCGGGCTTGTTTCCATCCCGCCTGAGCCGGATTTCTTTTTTAGCAGAGTAAAGGATGCGGGTCTTCGGCGCTGCGGGAGTTTTCTCCAGCGCAGAGCCGAATCCTGCGCAAAAACGCGGTCCCAACTTTATCTTCTGTGAGGTCAGGCCATGCTATTTTTCCCTTCTTCCGCGGGCACTCTCAGTGGTTTCAGACGCACTTTCACGCTGTTGCTCGTCTGTCTGTTGTCTGGATTGGCTGTGCGGGCGCAATCAACCTTTGGCACTATCCTCGGGATAGTGCGCGACAGTTCCGGCGCGGTGGTGGCGGGAGCCGCAGTGACACTGGTCAATACCGGCACCTCCGCGCACCGCGAACTGGTGAGCGACACGGAGGGCAATTTTGTCTTCAGCAACGTTGAAGTCGGCACCTACAGCCTGACCATCGTGACGCCAGGATTTGAAAAATTCAGCGAGCAGAAAATCACCCTGACCGCGCGCGAATCTCGACGCGTGGATGCGACGCTCAAACTGGGCGCCGATACGCAAACCGTAACCGTCGTGGACCAGGCGGAGAACGTCATCACTACCGACGTCTCGAACCTCGCCGTCACCAAGACCGGAGATGAGCTGGTTGACCTTCCGGTGGCGATTTATTCCCGCGCCTCCGGCTCAACCAGCCCCATCTCGACGCTCACAACCGAGTCTGGCGTACAGACGGACGACAGCGGAAATCTCTCTGTACTCGGCGCTACGCCAGCGCTGCTTTCCGTAACCGTGGACGGCATCAGCAGCGTCGGCGTCGAGTATTCCGGACCCATCAACGAGATGTTTCCCTCCTTCAATTCGATCGAGGAGATTCGCGTCTCCGAGTCCAACAACAACGCCGAATTTTCCGGGGTCGCCGACATCACCACCGTCTCCAAGGCGGGCACCAACGCCTATCATGGCGGCGTCTTTGAAAACCATGAAAACACGGTCCTCAACTCGGGCAATCCCTTCACCGCCAAGCCCAAGATCATCATGAACGACTTTGGCGCAACGCTCGGCGGCCCGCTCACCGTGCCTCATTTTTACAACGGGCACGACCACACATTTTTCTTCATCAGCTTCGAGGGGTTGCGCCTGCCACGGCAGACGCCGATCATCGAAAGCGTCCCGTCCCTGGCCATGCGCTCCGGCAACGTGACCAGTTACCTCTCGGACAAGGGTGTCTCGGCTGTGTGCGACCCAAGCGCCGATACAGCCACCAACGGCTGCTCTTCCACCAGCGCCAGCGTCATCACCAACACCTCTGCGGTGCCTATCAATCCGATCTCTGCAAACCTGATCCAGTACCTCTATCCGCTGCCGAATTTCGGGCCGCCGGATTCCTTTGCGAACAACTACCAGATCAATTTCCCGACGCCTATCTCGGCCAATCAGGGTGACGTCCGCCTCGATCAGATTCTCACCTCGCGACAGTCCATGTTCGTCCGATTCTCCTACAAGAATCGTCAGGTCGTCTCGCCCCCGACTGTGAACTGCCCCAGCTTCTGCTCCACTTCCGGCGATCCGCTGCTGGGCGGCTTCAACACGCCGGAGATTGACGAAGGACTTACCCTCGCCCACAACTACACCCTTTCCAACTCGCTGGTAAACGAGTTCCGCGCGGGCTACAACGCGCAACACACCTCGACCACCCAGAGCTACAGCACCCAGCAACTGCTCACCAACACCGGTTTGACCGTGCCCCAGGTCGATACCGCGTGGAGCGAACCGCCGGACGTGGTCATCACCGGTTTCAATCCCACCGGCGGCGGCAATCCAACACGTCAGCGCAGCGAGATTTTTCAGGGCCTCGACAACCTGACCTGGACCAAACGCAACCACACCATGAAGTTCGGCATGGACTTCAAGCGATTGAGCGATCACGACGACAACGTCTTCGGTGGCGATCTCTCCGGCGTCTACAACTTCACCAACGGCGCGTCGGCAGGCGTCGGCGATCCCTATACGGCGTTTCTGCTCGGCTACCCGGATTACACCATCGACGCCACCGTCAACAAGCCGGAGATGGATGGTCTTGGCTACTCCTATGCCTGGTTCGCACAGGACGATTGGAAGGTGACCTCCAATCTCACGCTCAATCTGGGCCTACGCTATGAGCTGCATCCGCCGCTCAAGGAGGTCAACTACAACACCGCATTTTTCCTGCCTGATTACACGGCAAACATCGGCGGACAAAACGTCACCGGAGCCGTCGTTGTGCCCAATGCCCAGGCGCTCACCTACGTTGATAAGAATCTCGCCGCAGCCATTGCGCCCACGCCATTTCTCACCGCAAAACAGGCTGGCATTCCGGAAACTTTGCGCTACACCTACAAGAACGATTGGGGGCCTCGCCTGGGCTTTGCCTGGCGCGTCTTCGGCAATGACAAGACCGTACTGCGCGGCGGCTGGGGACGATTCATCGAAACGCCACTGGGCTTCTCCCTGGTCTCCGGCTGGGCGGTACACGCCAGCTACGTCGGTGTCTTCTACAACAGCATCGGTGCCGACGGTCAAACTCCGCAGCTCAGCTTTCAGAATCCCTTCAACAGCTCCGCAGGCAGCGGCGTCGGCAGCGCTGGCTTCTATTACGCGTTTCCCATTCACTACACCGACCCATCCGTGCAGCAATGGAACCTGACTACCGAACAGGATCTCGGCCATAACATCGGCATGCGCCTCAGCTATACCGGCAGCCACGGGCAGAACCTTGAAGAGATGGTGGACCTCAACCAGGTGCAGCCCAATACTGTCGGCTACAACAACGTGAGTCCCGCAGTTCCGGTGAACCCGAACACCACGGCCTGCATCACCGACGGCAGCGGCGCAACCACCGCCGATCATCGTCCCTACCCCTGCTGGAGCGTGATCCAGAGCGTGGCCAACATCGGCGAGAGCAACTACAACTCGCTCACTGCCGAACTGTCAAAACACTCCGGCAAAGGCTTGCAGTTTGACCTCAGCTACATCTACACGCGCGATCTGGCGGATTCTGCCGGTGCAATTCCGAATGCCAACGTCGGCGCAGGCGGCAACTTTGTAACCAATCGTTTTCACCCCGGACTCGACTACGGCAACGTCGCCTATGATCGCCGCCATCGTTTCCTCGGAACAGGACTCTACGACCTTCCCCTCGGTCGCGGCAAGTTGTTTCTCAACCATGGCGGCGTCGAGGATGGCCTTGTCGGCGGCTGGCAGCTCGGCGCGGTGGTCATCTTCCAGTCCGGAGCTTTTCTCACCCCGACCGAGTCCACCTACGACCCGGCGAATACCAATATCCTTTCCACAGTGCTCGCGGCGCGTCCTGATCGCGTGCCCAACACCAGCCCCTACGCCGCGCACCGCAACACCACCATGTGGCTCAATCCCAACGCGTTTTCCTACACCGATCTAACCCAGTACGATGCTGCCGGAAATCCCACCGGCGTGGGCATCGGGCGCTTCGGAACTGCGCCTGTCGGCGGCTTCGAGGGGCCGGGAACACAGAACGTTTCGCTCTCGCTGATGAAGGCCGTGAACCTGACCTCCCACATCACGCTGCAACTGGGACTCGAGGCCGCCAACGCGCTCAATCATCGCAACTACGAGCCGCCCAACGTGGCCGTCGATCAGTCCGGATTCGGAACCATCACCGCACTGCAAACCGCCGAGGGTGCCGGGCCGCGCAGCCTCCAACTCTCCGGACGAATCACGTTTTAAGCGGGCGGAAATCGGGAATCTCTATGGCTTGGCGGAAGACGCAGCGGGCGGCGATGCCAGCGCCGCAGTTGGCGTCGCAGCAGCCGTCGAGATTCCCGCCGCTTTCTCCGGGACCGGTGCTCCCTTGCCTTCGGTGAGCGTCAGGATGCGATCAACACCGGTGACAGGGAAGGTTTCCACCCTTCCGCTCGGCCAGTGAACTTCCAGCCTTTCTACGCTGTTCGCCGTGCCCAGACCAAAATGTGGCCGCAGGTCGTTCGACGAAAGATAGCTGCCGCCGCTCAACACATCGGAGCGCTGGCGCATCCCGCCGGCAGTCAGGAACACACTCGCGCCGACCGCGTCCTTCGGGCTTTTCCCTGTCCCGATCAGCCGCATCTCCAGCCAGTGGTTATGGTCCGCAGAAACATTGCGCAGCAGCACCGGATGCCCATCCATCACGTTGATCACCGCGTCCAGCTTGCCGTCGTTGAAGAGGTCTCCCACGGCCATGCCTCGCCCGGCGATCACGTCGGCAAGGCCCGTCCCTTCCACCGCCGGAACAGGTTCAAAGCGCTTGCCGGCCAGGTTGTGAAACAGCATCGGCCGTTGCTTCCAGCTTGTGCCCCACGCGTAGTGATCCGCCTGCGGATACACGTGGCCATCGCTCATCATCAGGTCTTTCCAGCCATCGTTGTCGTAGTCGAAAAATGCATCTCCCCAACTGAGGAACGGAACGGTAATTTCGCCCAGTCCGATCTGGTCGCTGATGTCGGTCAGGTTGGCGTCGCCTTCATTGTGATAAAGCGGCTTGTAGTCGTCGGAAAATGTTGTGTTGAAGACGTCAAGCTGCCCGTTGTTCTGGTAGTCGCCGACGGCGATTCCCATCGACGCGGTCTCGCGGCCCGCCTGGTCCAGCGCAAAGCCGGAGGCGTAGCTCACGTCGTCGAACGTGCCGTCGCCCTTGTTCAGATAAAGATAGTTCGGCGTCGAGTCGTTGCCCACCAGCAGGTCTGGTTTGCCGTCGTTATTGATGTCGGCAAAGACCGCGCCAAGACCGTAATAACCGGCCTTGTCCGCGACCCCGGCCTTCTCGCTCACGTCGCTGAACGTGCCGTCGCCGTTGTTGTGGAACAGGTGGTCCTGCTCGCCCGGAAGGCCGCGCGGCCCGCAGGCTACCTGCTCCCCGCGAAAGGTACAGAACGCATTCCCGTCGGAGCTTTGCGGCAGGTGGTTCCAGTCCCAGTGAACGTACCCTGCCACAAAGAGATCGAGCCTGCCGTCGCCATCGTAGTCGCCCCAGGTCGCCCCGGTTGACCAGTTCCCCAGCGTCACCCCGGCCTTCTCCGCCACGTCGGTAAAGGTGCCGTCATGGTTGTTGTGGTACAGGCGATTGCTGCCGAAGTTCGAGACGAAAATATCCGGCCAGCC